>JBAXAT010000188.1:0-4446 GCA_037142335.1 Verrucomicrobiota bacterium
CGTTCAGTGTAATTCGGAAGATAGTTTTAGGTTTTGTACAATACCGGTCGTTGGGTGCCAGCGTAATAGATCCGGTGGTGGCATTTTTGATGGTAATAGCGTTATTTAGCGTTGGCAACCGCGGTAGGTGGGGTAAGCGCCTGTTCGCAATGATTGTTGGCAGTCTTGTATTGACTGTACTGGTTTCGTTTGTTTTTAGAGCTGACCCGCGCTTGTTATTGGTTTGGTCACCATTGGTGGCAATTATCGGTGCTGTTCAACTCGTGGAATGGACTACTGATAAAATTGGAAACTTCAGGATTAAGGCTTCATACATCCCATTCCGCCACTCATCACAAGATGTCACCGTACCTTGGCCGGTTACTCAGACACTGGTGTATTTGGTGGCAATCATTATTGCGGCATTGCCATTGGCCGTTTATTTACTCGGCAAGCCACTACGTCCCAATGAAGCAGCGCAAGGTATTTATCGCTCACTCGGCGAGCGCCTACCAACAAACGCCGTAATCCTGACTGATCGCCCATTGGAAGTGGCATGGTATGCCAAGCGACGCGCTGTCTGGTTGTGTCAGTACGAAAGCGACTTACCGGTCATAGAGAAGGCGACCGGGCCGGTAACCGCTGTGTTCGTAACGCCGTTGATTAGAGAATTACCGATTAAAGAATGGGGCGATTGGTGGTCGCGGATTATTTTGCCGCATGGCGTCTACCGTGGGATGTGGCCGTCCGAAGCATTCGGAACGCAATTCATCTTCCGACAACGCCTCGATACCGCCGGTGCCGCTAGCGAACTAGATCTACTAATGCGCGAAGTCGCCAACACCCCGGACTCTGCCGAGGCGCATACGCAATTGGCGGTTGCCTATCTCATGCGCGAGCAATTGCAAGAAGCCGTGCGGGAATTTGAAGAAGCAATCCGATTGGATGACAATAACACCCAAGCCTTACTCGGGCTCTGGCAGGCCAAAGCGCGAATTTCTGAACCACCGGAAACCCTCAGCCTCTCGCAACTTGCCCTGCAAACCACGCCCAACGATGCGAATTCCGTTGCCGTGCTGGAGCGTGCCATCCGATATTTCAATACACTCTTGCAACAAAACCGGGATAACCCGTGGCTATTACTGAACGTGGCCATGTGCCAAGCCCGTCTAAAAAACTGGGAAGCCGTGGAAGCTGCATACCATGGCCTTAGTCGGCTGGCCCCAAAAACTTTCCCGCCAGATTTATTGATGGTTAACCTTTATCTTCAACAAGGTTTAATCCAAGAAGCGGCCCTCGGTTGTGAACGACTGATTAAATCAAAAGTTGCGCTACCAACAGCCTACCAACTGTTAGGCTCGATCTATTCCTCCACCGGCAAGCTACCTGAAGCACTCGAAGCCTTTAAGACAGCGATTGAACTTCGGCCACAATCTAGCGCAGCATACCAGCAAGCCGCCCGCGTCTGCTTCCTGCTTGGTCGAAACGCCGACGCCGCCCAGCTATTGCTCGACGCCTTGCGCGTCGTGCCTCGCTCCAGTGCTGTGCGCTTTGACTTGGCTAAAATTCGCCTCTCCGAAAACGATACCAACAAAGCCATTCTCATCTATGAAGACATTCTCCGCGACTATCCCGACCATCCAGTCGCACTCAACAACATCGCCGAACTGCTCGCGCGCAGCAACAAACTCAAACGCGCCCTCGAACTTGCCGCCCGTGCGACACGCGTCTACCCCAATAACCCAGCCATCCAAGACACCTATGGTTGGATCCTTTACCTCTCAGATCAACCGGCAGAAGCTCTGAAACATTTACGCGAAGCTGTCCGCCTAGCTCCCGCGATGGGCATTGCGCACTATCATCTAGGAAAGGTTCTCATAGCCAATGGCCAAGAACAAAATGGCGCAGACGCCTTGCGGGTTGCCTTAGCTCAGGGATTGCCAAGGATTGAAGAAGCCGACGCCGACAGTATTGTCAAGGTACACTAGCCTCAGCCATGCTGTTACCGGCGCAAATTATTCAAAAAAAACGCGCCGGCCAAGCGTTGACTGAAGAGGAAATCCGGCTCTTTATCCACGACTTCACGCACGAGAAGTTACCGGACTACCAGATGACTGCGCTCGCGATGGCCGTCTGTTTCCAAGGCATGAATTTCAACGAGACCATGTGGCTGACTTGCGCAATGGTCGAGTCCGGTAAAACCATCCAATGGCAATCCGGCAGCTTTCTTGTGGATAAACATTCCACCGGTGGCATCGGCGACAAAACCTCGCTCCTTCTCGCACCACTAGCTGCCTGTTGTGGCGTGCGCGTACCAATGATTTCTGGCCGTGGTCTCGGCCCGACCGGCGGCACGCTCGACAAACTCGAAAGCATCCCCGGCTTTCGCACCGGTCTGACGCTCGACAAACTCGTTAACATCACCGACACTGTTGGCTGCGCGATTACCGGTCAGACCGACGAAATCGCACCGGCCGACAAAAAACTTTACGCCCTCCGCGACGTCACCGCCACTGTCTCGTGCCTACCGCTCATCGTCGCCAGCATCATGTCCAAAAAGCTTGCCGAAAACGTGGATGGTCTCGTCCTCGACGTGAAATGGGGTACCGGCGCATTCATGCGCACCCGTCAAGACTCCCGGCAACTCGCCCAAGCCATGGTCGAAGTCGGCAAGCGTTACGGCAAGAAAGTTGTCGCGCTCCAGACCGACATGAACCAACCGCTCGGCAACTGTATCGGCAACGCCCTCGAAGTCCGCGAATGTCTCGACATCCTTGCCGGTAAGTCGCGGCCGGCAGATCTTCTCGAAGTCACCCTTGCACTTGGTGCGGAGATGTTGGCGTTAGCCGGCGTTCCAAACCACCTCGAAAAACATCTCGCCAGCGGTGCCGGCCTGGCAAAATTCAAAGACATGGTCGCCGCGCAAGGCGGCGCTACCGGCCAGTTACCGTCGGCAGATTTCACCAAACCAGTTCCCTCCCCGTGCGCCGGTTACGTGCATGCGATTGCCTGTGACCAGTTGGGTTATGCGGTGATTGCGCTCGGTGGTGGTCGCAAAATTGTATCGGATAAAATTGACTTTGCCGTCGGTTTCGAGCATCCAAAGAAAATTGGTGACCGGGTCGAGACCGGTGAGTCGTTGGTGAGGATGCACTACAACAATCCCGGCCGCGCCGCAGATGCTGAACAAATGGTCCGACAGGCGTACAACATCCGGCCCGAGCCGCCAACCGGTAAACTGCAGTTAATCACAGAGAGAATCACATGATGCCAAACTTGAAAGAGACGAAAGAATTTTTGGAGAGCAAACTGGCCGGTGTCAAACCGGAGGTCGCGGTAATCGTCGGCTCCGGTCTCGGTGGCGTTGCTAATGCCATTACGAAGTCGGTCACAATTCCGTACGCTGAGATCCCCAATTTCCCTAAGTCAATGGTGGCCGGTCACGCCGGGGAAATGGTCTTCGGTGAATTGGCCGGTAAGCGGGTACTGGTATTGAGCGGCCGGTTTCATCTTTACGAAGGTCGGTCATTGGCTGAGGTCGTATTCCCGGTGCATGTCGTAGACGCACTCGGCGTCAAAGTCTTGCTCGTCACCAATGCCGCCGGTGGTATCAACCCAGTCTTTAATCCCGGTGACCTGATGATGATTGAAGACCACATCAATTATCTCGGCGTCAACCCGCTGATCGAGTTTCGCGAAAACGGCGAGATAAAATTCTTAGACATGACACAAGCATACTCCAGCCGGTTGCGCGAAAAACTGGATGCGGCAGCGGAAAAAGCGCAAATCGTATTGCGGCGCGGCGTCTACTTAGCCGCGACCGGCCCGAGCTATGAAACGCCGGCCGAAGTGAAAACATTTGCGTGGTGGGGCGCGGATGCCGTCGGCATGAGCACAGTGCCGGAAGTGATTCTTGCCCGGTATCACAACATCGAAGTTGCCGGCATCTCCTGCATCACCAATCTCGCCGCCGGCATCTCGTCGAAAAAACTGTCGCACGACGAAGTCCTCGAAGTCGGCAAAGCCAGCCAAGCCAAGCTGGCAAAACTGCTCGGTGAATTTTTGGGCTTGCTGTGACCGCTAGCGCGTTAAAAAAACTTTTAGCCGCCGCGCAAGCCGCGCGCCGGCACGCATACGCGCCGTACTCCAAGTTCCGCGTCGGCGCGGCATTGCTAACAGTAGATGGAAAAACCTTTACCGGCTGCAACGTCGAAAACGCGAGCTACGGCCTGACGATTTGCGCCGAGCGTATCGCTGTCACAAACGCTGTTAGTACAGGTTACCGGAAGTTTCAAGCAATCGCGATTGTCGCACCGTGCGCCCTGCCGACGCCATGCGGCGCGTGCCGGCAAGTGTTGGCGGAGTTTAGCGACATGTTGGTGGTGTGTGCTGATTCCCGGCGATTGACGACCGGGCAGATTTACCGGCTGGCAGAACTGTTACCGGCGGCGTTTCGATTATAATTAC
>JBAXAT010000189.1:0-4420 GCA_037142335.1 Verrucomicrobiota bacterium
ATTGACGGTCACGCCGGTGCCGATGGTGGTGGACGTGTCGTCCTCAGCGCGGGCAGCCGGACTCAGCCACAGAATGGCAGCAACTGTGGCAACCAGTGACAGAGACAATCGAACTAATTTTGTTGTATTCACATCTTCCTCGTCGTGGAGGTTAAATTCGTCGCAAACAGGGCGACATTTTTTACGGGTAAGTGTTGTATTGCAATTACTGTGCCAGATACCGGCTTATTAACAATCGCGTCTATTAGACGCTTGATTCAAAGCGAATAGAGATAATCGTGGATTCAGCATTTCGGAAGTCGTGCCGTCGCAATTACGCCAAACTGTCATTATTCCATCGCTTTACTGACAGACTGGCAAATTAGTTTTTGCTTTAGCTAGGCGCCGTCTGAGTTCAAGACCGATTAGGATTGTTGCGGGCGATGTCGTTGCTTCTTCCGCCAAACATAGCCGACCAAGTCAAACCTAGTTGGTGGAGTGATGGAAAATGGTATTTCTCCAGCCAGCAAGGATTCAGACTGACATTGAGGCACACACGGGGAATTTGGCATTGACTCCGTCTGCTGTGAAAATCCAGCGCGGTTCCAATTGCTGGACCATCACCTGTGACTTTCAGCCATTCGCTGCGGCTTTGATCGCAACGGAGTTGGATCAAGTCACGCCACACTTGCAGTCTTTGCTTCCCGCAATAGGTTTATCTCACGGAGAGACTGGACAATCTGATTCCAATTCATTTTTCCCAATGAAATCGCGGTTTTTTGCAAGTTCACTGAAAAGTGCTAACGCCTAGTCATAACGGTTGCCCTCCGTGTGTTTGTAGATATCAGAAGTCGTGGACAAGTCACATAACCGGCAGTCCGGAATGTAATGTCAAAGCTGACTAAATTGCCATTTCAAGTTTGACGAAGTTGCAATATCAGGCTACTTAACCATTAGCTGTTGCATTATGATTACAGACGATAAAACCTCGCCGGTCTTGGTGGTGGAAGACAACCCTGTAGATCGACATTTAGTGGTGACCCAGTTGCAAGGGATTCAGTCACTTAAGCATGACTTGAAACTCGACTTTGCAAGTGACGGTGCGGAAGCGTTGGCAAAGTTAGCCGAGAAGGACTTCGCATTGTTAATTTTGGATTGGAATTTGCCGGTGCTTGGGCAGGGCGAAGTTCTGCGACAGCTGCGGAAGAACAATCGCCGGATTCCGGTCGTGGTTACTTCGGGCAGAGAGCGGCAGCAGCTTGCCAATGAACTTGTTGCGCTGCAAGCGACTTTTCTCAGCAAAGACCTGATGACCCCGCAGACCTTTCATTCAGCGATTTCTAATGCGCTTGCGCTAAGCGGTAAGAATTCGGCGGACTTTTTTAGAGTTCCAGTTAGTGAAATTGAAGTAATGGCACAGCCCAAAATCCTTTCTAAATGCGGGTCGTGTGGGCAGCAACTTATAATGGATAATGCTGGCGCTGGGATGTCGGTCAATTGCCTGCAGTGCGGTTCCAGCCTGAAAACCCCGAAAACCAGCATCGTTTATACCTGTCCACACTCCAATTGCGGTCAACAGGTTAAAATTGACTACGCACTGAAAGGCGAGCAAGTGCAATGCCACAGTTGCAACAAACCAATTATGCTACCGGTGCAGCGAGCGGATGTGATTGTTTGTCTCTGCAAGCGTTGTGACAAAACAATCGAAATACCCATTGCAACGGCCAGTAAACTATTGTTCTGCCCCAAGTGCGACAGTTGGATTAGAGGGCCGGAACTAAAAGAGATTGCCGACAGCTCACCTTCAAGTGTTTTCCCGGTCAATGAGTCATCCTGACTAAATTCTTTCAACTGCCAAACCAATAGAGTTAATCAATGCCAGCCATTTTATTCAAATGCAAATCGTGTGGAAAGCAGATCCACGTTGCGGATGGAGCGACTGAAACGAAGAGCCCTTGCCTGGATTGTGGCTCCAAACAAGACGTTCCTCAATCCTCCATTCTTCAAACCTGCCCCAATTGCAATCAGGTAGTTAAAATTGACCCCGCACTGAAAGGCGAGATACTGCATTGCCGCGGTTGCAAGAAGTCAATTCTTCTACCGGTGCGCCGTGGTGATCAGATTTATTGTCTTTGTAAGCGCTGTGAAAAAACAATTGAAATACCGGTTGCCAACGCTGGAAAACTCTTGGCCTGTCCACAATGCGCTGGTTGGATTTGCGGACCAGAACTAACCGCCGTTATCGACGAATCACCAAGTCGCACCCCAGTCCACCACCCCATCACATTCCCAACATCAGCCGCCACAGTCATCCCGACAAAACCAGATCTACCTAACAGTGCGCCATCGGTTTTACAAAACCTTGAAGATCAGGCACTGCGCCTCGTGAATTCGCAATGTTTTTTCCTGGCGGCGTTTTTACTCAAATATTATGATGGCGAATATAAAGAGGAAACAAAAGCGGCCCGCCTTAAACTCGCCCAAAGCTACTTAGATGCGGCTAATAAGTATTACACCGCAAACGATGGACACCAAGGCTCTAGTGGAGCTGCAATGCAGCCGGATGTTCGTCCGCAATAACCGTACCACGGACGCCACAGAGCGCCGTAATAATAACGATTAGCAATAACACTTTCATTTCATCCTTCGGTTGATGTTAACAAACCTTCGGTGGGCCTCAGGATTTTGCCAAGTGAACGGCGCTTCCACAGCAGGTAAATAGCCGGATAGACCAGCAATTCCATCGCGAACGACGTTGCCAAGCCACCGACCATCGGGGCGGCGATGCGTTTCATCATGTCGGCACCGGCACCGACGCTCCACATGATTGGCATCAAACCCATCATCGCCGCCGCCACTGTCATCAACTTCGGGCGAATCCGTTTCACGGCACCGTAGATGATGGCTTCTTCCAACTCGCGGCGGTCGCGCAATTTACCGGCACGCTTTGCCTCGTCGTAACTCAAGTCGAGAAACAACAGCATGAACACCCCGGTCTCCGCATCCAGCCCCATCAACGCAATCATGCCGACCCACACCGCGATGCTGACGTTGTAGCCGAGCAGGTAGAGCAACCACACCGCACCGACCAAGCTGAACGGCACTGCCAGCATCACCACCAGCGTCTTGAACGCCGACTTCGTGTTCATGAACAGCAACAGAAAAATCAACGCAATCGTCACCGGCACCACAATCTTCAACCGTTCCCGGACACGAATCATGTTCTCGTACTGGCCGCTCCAGACAAGTTCGTAGCCCTGCCGCTCGACACCGGCTACCGCTTTCTTCGCCTCCTCCACGTAACTGCCGATGTCCCGCCCGGTCACATCCACGTAAACGTAACCGGCCAGCTTCCCGTTCTCGTCGCGAATCATCGACGGGCCGGTGGTGAGCTTGATGTCGGCTACCTCGACGAGTGGCACTTGTCGGCCCATCATCGTTTTCACCAGCACCCGTTCCAATTGATCCAACTCCGCGCGCAAATCACGCGGATACCGGAGATTGATGGAGTAGCGTTCTCGGCCTTCGATAGTCGTCGCCACCGTTTCGCCGCCGATGGCGCTCATCAACACGCCGTGCACATCGTCAATCGTCAATCCATACCGGGCAAGTGCCTCGCGTTTCGGCACGATGTCCACGAAGAACCCGCCCGCCGCTCGTTCGGCAAAAACGCTGCGCGTGCCGGGCACATTGCGGAGCGCAGCTTCGATTTTCTCGCCGATGCGCTGAATATCGTCGAGGTTCGCGCCGAGAATCTTGATGCCGACCGGCGTGCGCACACCGGTAGTCAGCATGTCAATGCGCCCCTTGATGGGCATCGTCCAAGCGTTGACGTTGCCGGGAATCTGAAGCGCGGAATCCATCTCGGCGATGAGTTTTTCCCAAGTCATCCCGTGACGCCATTGCGACTTCGGTTTAAGTTGGACAACCGTCTCCATCATCGAGAACGGCGCCGGGTCCGTCGCCGTATCGGCGCGCCCGGCTTTGCCATGGACGCTGGCGACTTCGGGAAACGATTTCAACGTGCGATCCTGAATCTGCATCAAACGCGCCGCTTCCGTGACCGAGATGCCCGGCAACGTCGTCGGCATATAAAGAATCGTGCCTTCGTTGAGCGGCGGCATGAACTCGTGGCCGAGTTTCAAATACACCGGCACCGTCGAAAGCACGATGAGCACCGCGAGCACAATCACGGTCTTCGGCCAGCGCAACACTAGACGGCAAGGCTTCTCGTAGAGCCAGAACAATACCCGACTCACCGGATGTTTCTCCTCCGGATAATACCGGCCCACGACGAACGCATTCAGCAGCCGGTTCTTCAACGGTTTCATCCTCGTGAATAGCATCCTCACCGCCGGGTCGAGCGTGATGGCGAGCAACGCCGCTAGCGCCATCGCCAGTGTCTTCGTGTAAGCGAGCGGCTTGAACAACCGGCCTTCCT
>JBAXAT010000190.1:0-4407 GCA_037142335.1 Verrucomicrobiota bacterium
TCTCTTCCCAGACCGGATTGCCGACCGTCACGCCCCACGTGGCATTCGGATCGCTGATCATATCGTAACCGTGATTGCTGTGGACACTCTCCGCGCCGGCAATGGATGGCAGCACACCTTTCGGCCCGCCGCTGAAGCCGGCAAAGAAATGCGGCTCGATGAACCCGGTCAGAATCCGCACATCGGCTTCAATGAATTGCCGGTTGATGCGGACAGGATGGCCGCGCGACGTCACGCCGAACGAGACAAGATCGGCGTCGGCGTTGGCGTCGTGCTGGCGGCATCGGTAATTGGTCACGATGTTGTCGCCGAGCATCTGGCGCAACTCGGCATCGGTCTGCGGCCGGTGCGTGCCGAGCGCGTTGAGCAAAGTAATGTCGCCGCGTTTGATACCGGCGGCTTCCAGTTCCGCGAGCAAGACCGGCAGCAGGCGGTCGTTCGGCGTGGCGCGGGTGATGTCGGTGTGGACGATGACGACTTTGTTGCCGGGGCGCACTTTGGCGGCAAGCGGCAGGGAATTGATTGGCTGGCGCAACGCGGCGCGGATGGCGGCGGGTTCGTCGGTGACGCCTTGTATGAATGGCGCCTGCACCACCTGACAATGCGCCGGCAAGGGGACGGACAAACCATTGCGACCGTAGGCGAGCTTGATCGTGGTGCTCATCGCCGGCTAGTTGGAACGGATTTGAATGTCCACCATCAGGTCGGACGCGATTTGCTCGAGCGCCTGCTGGAGCTGGCGGAGTTCGCCCGTGGCCGGCAACTGCACCTGGGCGGTGGCGTGAAATAGTTCCTCACCGGACATCGGCGCGCTTTCGCAGGCAGTGGTCAACTCCTCGATGTTCACCTGTTGCTGGGCGAGGATTTGCGTAATCTGGCGGACAATGCCGGGCCGGTCGTGGCCGACGACTTCGATGGTGGCCAACTGGAGTTCTGGAAGGGCCGGGGAATTGTCCTTTTGGACGCTGACGGCAATGCCGTGCGTTTTGAGAGCCTGCAATGCGGCGAGAAACTGTTGCTCCCGCGCTGCCGGCACTTGTGCTTGCACAATGCCGGCGAACTGTCCGCCGAGATGCGACATGCGGCTGGCCAACCAATTGCCATCGTGATCCGCAATCACTGCGGAAAGCTCGCCCACCAACCCCGGCCGGTCGGCCCCGATAATCGTCATCACGAAAGTGACATTCATAAATCCACGTCCAGTTTCTCAGCGACAGACTTCCGCGCGATCTTCATTTTCCGTACTTGGCGGGCTTTTCGCAGACGAGGACCGGCGCGTGATCTTCCGCAAGAATGCGTTTTACTTTTGCCAGCGGAATGACCGGCTGGTTGCCTTCCGTCCGTTTCGCCTTGCGCAGTTCCAGTAAATCCTCGGCATCGGCCAGACGCTCTTGAACGGCGAGAAACTCCTTGTACGGCAAGACAACAAACTCGTTCTTGCCGTTCTTTTTCAGAATCTCAGGATGCAATGTCATGGCGTTTGTGGCTTTCATTTGTAGGCATCTTTCCGATGCAACACGCGGATACACTACCACGGTTCGGCCTTCGATTTCAAACAGAACGCGGTAATCCCCGACGCGCAGCCGGTATTCGGGCGTGAAATTCGTCAACCGCTTCACGTCGCCAGTCAAATCGGTTTGCAGCGCTTCAACCTTTTCCAGCACGTGATCTTTCTGATTCGGTGGCAGCCGTTTCAGGTCTTTCAGTGCCCGCGGTTTGAATCCTATTTGATAGTTCATTGCTTATCCGCCCCAGACGGCGGCGAGGGACTACTGGAGCTTCGCCTCAACCAACCCCGGCCGGTCGGCCCCGATAATCGTCATCACGAAAATGACAGTCATAAATATCTGTTACGCTGCCGGCCTGATAATGGCAAGTCTGGACGTGTTCGGTCTGGTTTCCTGACGATGCACACTTGTGACACCTGCAAGGCCGGGCGGATGGTCAGTGTCCACAAGCCGAGTTAGACGAGACGCGCCGATGATGTTTTCGGCGCAACGGGACTTACTGACGGAACCACAACTTCAACCGCGCGTGGCTGGAGCGTTACCAGCGCGTCCTGCTCGCCGGCAGCCTCTTGCGTAATGCGGTTACTTGCTGCTGGCAGGCACGCGCTCCCAGACTTTGAGCCAGTCGACCTCGAAGGTGTTGGTGGATTTTTCCTTTGAACCGTAGCCGTCTTTCGGGCGTTCGCCGTTCCAGGATTTGATCGTCGATTCACTCGTGAACAGGAAAAACTCCGGGACTTTTGAGCCGGGGCATTTTGTGTCGGTCGCCACGACTTCGCCGTCGCGGATGAACCGGTAACCATGGTCATCCCACTCCACGCCATAGTCGTGCCACTCGTTGCCGACCGGGGTGGGAAACTTGCGGTTGGTGGATTGCAGCAACTTAGGTTTGTAGCTGCCCCAATGCAACGCATACTGGTAGCCACCCTTCATCAGCCCGGTGGTTTCCATGATGTCGATCTCAACGCCATCTTCCGCGGCCTTGGCCGGATCGCCGGACTTGCCGAACGTCGGCGATTGCGCCCAAAACGCGACCTGCGTGCCGGGGTGGACGTTGAACCGGCACCGCGCCACGGCTTTGCCTTGCGTCGCGAAGAATTTCTTGCGCGTGGTCACGAAGCCGCAATGAGTCACGCCTTGGTCATCGGTGTACGTCGTGATCACGAGCTTGCCGTCTTTGAGATCAACTGCCGACTCCGAGTTCATCGCATCGCGCCGCTTGCCGGTTTCGACGTTCCAGATTTTCGGGTTCAACTCGGGGCCGTCGAAGTTCTCTTCGAGCGTCAGTTTCCAAGTCGGTTCGGCGGCGTAGGTCGACCCGGCAATGCACAGGAGACAAAAAATAAGTGTCGTCATAGATTAGCGTCAACCTACGAAGCCGGTCGGTGTTGTGTCAATACCACAGAGCCGAGTTAGACGAGACGGCGTTGATGTGTACGCCAATCCGCCGTTCGCTTTGTGAATCCATTGAGCCTGGAACAACCGGCACCGGCCTGACAGCACAAAAGTGGCAGTCATAAATATCTGTTGCGCTGCCGGCCTGAGAATGGCAAGTCTGGACAACCGCGCATTCTGTTTTCTGAAGCGGCAAGGTGTTCCAGTGGCCTTCCGCCGTGATTGCCACGCGGCTTGCTTCGACCGGCAGGGATTGGCATACTCCACCAATATGGATCGCCGCACTTTTCTCAAGACGGCCGGAGTTGGAATGGCCGCATTGTCGTTACCGGCGTGGCTCGCCTCGGCCGCCGAAAATAAACCGGCCCGCCGGCCACCCAACATCATCCTCATTCTGGCCGACGACCTCGGCTTGGGCGACGTCGGTTGTTGCGGCGGACACTATCCGACGCCGAACCTCGATGCGTTGGCGAAGGGCGGGACCCGGTTCGAGTACTCATACTCCACGCCGCTCTGCGGTCCGTCGCGTTGCCAACTGCTCACGGGCCGGTATCCGTTCCGCACCGGCTTAATCAATAACCAAAGCGAGATGGCCATCCAGCCCAAACGGGACGTCATGATCCAGACCGTCCTGAAAAAGGCCGGCTACGTCACCGCCAGCGTGGGTAAGTGGGGGCAAATCTCGCATGGGCCCGGCCAATGGGGGTTCGACGAGTACCTTGTGTTCCCCGGCAGCGGCGTTTACCGGCGGGAGCAGAAACAGGAATACTGGGTCAACAACGAGCGCAAGGAACTCGGGTACAAATATCTCCCCGACTTAATGCACGACTTCCTCGTCGATTTCCTGACCCGGCACCAAGACCAGCCGTTCTTCATTTACTACCCGATGTCGCACGTCCACATGCCCATCATCCCCACGCCCGACAGCCAGCCCAACGCCTCGCGCGCGCAACTCTACGCCGATAACCTCGCCTACATGGACAAGCTCGTCGGCAAACTCGTCGCCGAACTCGACCGCTTGAAACTCCGCGACAACACCCTTGTGCTCTTTACCGGCGACAACGGCACGGCGGATCCCTTCGCCAAGGAGTCCACCGTCAATGGCCGGCCGCTCTCCGGCCACAAACGCGTGCTGCTGGAAGGCGGCAGCCGCGTCCCCCTCATTGCCAACTGGCCCGGCACCACTCCCGCCGGGGTGGTCAACCACGACCTTACCGATTTCAGCGACTTCTTCGCCACCTGCGCCGAACTCGCGGGCGCCGCCTTGCCGACGGGCGTCACACTGGACAGCCACAGTTTCGCGCCGCAACTCAAAGGCGCCAAAGGCCAACCCCGCGACTGGGTCTACGTGGAACTCGACGGCGCATCCTACGCCTGTGACAAGTATTACAAGCTCACCAATACCGGCGCGCTATTTGACCTCAAGGACGCGCCCTTCACGGAAATCCCCGTGCCAGCAGACACGCAGGATGCCGCTGCCATGGCCGCCCGCAGACGACTCAAG
>JBAXAT010000191.1:0-4405 GCA_037142335.1 Verrucomicrobiota bacterium
GACCACCCACGCAAGCGGTCGCGGCGTCATGAAATGCCAAAAGCCGACCGCGACGATATTGACCAGCGCCATCGGCAGTAGAATTTTCCATGCGAATCCCATCAACTGATCCACGCGCAGCCGGGGCCATGTGCCACGAATCCAGATATTCAGCATGATCATGCCGCCAAGCTTGCCGAAAAACCATAGCATCGCAATTAGCCGGCCGACCAATCCCGTGCCGCTGCCCGGCCCCAGGTACCCGCCGAGAAACAGTGTGACCGTGACCCCAGCCATCGCCATGCCGGCGAGGTATTCACCCATCTGAAAGAGCGCAAACTTAAAGCCGCTGTATTCCGTGTGATAGCCGCCGATCAATTCGGATTCCGCTTCCGGCAAGTCAAACGGGCACCGCGCGGATTCCGCCAGCCCACCAATGATGAACAAGACAAAACCCACCAAGCCCCAAGGACGAAAAACGTACCAATTGGAAATGTTCAAGATCCCCCCACTCTGCCGTTCCACGATGGTTAAGGTGGAAAGCGACCCCGCCGCCATAATCACCACAACGCCGGCCATTACCGTCGGCACTTCATAGGAAACGACTTGCGCCACGGCGCGAACTGCGCCGAGCAGAGAGAACTTATTGCGGGACGCCCAACCGGCCATGAAGAGCGCAATGACCGACATCGTTCCGACCGCCAGTGCAAAGAGCACGCCAACTTTGAGATCCACCGCAACCAGTCCGGGAGCAATCGGGACGACCAAATAAACCAATAAGCCCGGCACCACGATCAAGACCGGCGCGAGGAAATGGGTAAACTTATCCGCAACCCGCGGCACGATATCTTCCTTCAATAGGATTTTCAAACCATCGGCCAGCGGCTGGAGAATACCGAAGATGCCCACGCGGTTCGGACCGAGCCGGTTTTGAATGCGGCCGAGGGCTTTCCGTTCGATCAGAGTCGTTAAGGCGAAAACGGCCGGGTAGACAGCGAAGATGAAAGCAATCGGGATCAGGAATGCCGCAACGCGCACTGCCCAATCTGGCAGGTTGGCGAACGTTGCATGCAATAGTTGGTAGAGGGTTTCCACGTTAGGTCACTGTTCCGGTTGGTGGTGTTGGCGGAGCAGCCGCAGCTTTTGCGGCGGCCGCTGCAGCAGCGGCGGCTTTCTTGGCAGCCTTCGCTTCGGCTTCCGCTTTGAGCTTGGCATCTACTTCAGCGGCCTCGGCCGGCTTGATCTTTAGGTAATACTCGTTCGATTTTAACAAATCCGGCAAGCGTTGAACCAAATCATTAAATCGTCCGTACTTGGACTTTTCAAAATCGTTGTCCATTTTGATCGACTCGAATGGGCACACTTCGACGCAAATCTGACATTGCATGCAAACGCTGATATCAATATCAAACACCTTTGGTTGCTGCCGCGGTTTCCCCTTCTCGTCGCGGTCCATGACAATGTAGATGCACTTCGGCGGACACTCGACCTCGCAAATCTTACAGGCGGTGCACCGGGGCCTATCGGGGGACTCATCGTAAACCAGAAACGGGAAGGTCCGTGAATTCTCCGGCGTCTGAACGCGCTCTTCGGGATACTGCACCGTGATGAGCCGGTCCTTGTAGAAATAGCTGCCGACAAAATTCCGGGCCGTAACTGCCAAGCCTTCCACCAAACCTTTACCTGGGTAATTCATTACCGGTCCACCTCCCCCAGCACGATATCAATGCTGCCGAGGATGATGATGGCGTCCGCGACCTTGTGGCCGAGGCACATATCTTCGAGCACTGTCAAATTGATGAAGCTCGGTGGGCGCACATGATACCGGTAAGGTTTTGGACCGCCTTCTGACACGAGATAGAATCCCAGTTCGCCCTTCGGACCTTCAATCCGCCCATACCCATCGCCAGCCGGCATCTTGAACCCGCGCAGTTTGACTTCCACAGCCTGAGCCGGTCCCGCCGGGATGTCGCGCAACGCCTGCTGCAAAATCTTGATCGACTCGCGCATTTCCAAGACGCGAATGTAATAGCGGTCATATACATCGCCAACCGGGCCAACCGGCACGCCGAACTCCAGCCGGTCATAAACGCCGTACTTGTCCACCTTGCGGACGTCGTACTCAACGCCGCTTGCGCGTGCGACCGGGCCGCTGATGCTGCCAGCAATCGCGAGTTCCTTCGACAAGATCCCCACGCGTTGGCAGCGGGCCAGCACCACTTCGTTCGTGGTCATCAACTTCTCAAATTCATCAAGGAACTTGGGGAACTCCGCGACAATCTTGCGCGCCATCGCCAGCATCACATCGGTCAGATCCACTCGGACTCCGCCAAACCGCATGTAATTGCACATCATCCTCGAGCCGCTGACAGTCTCGAAGAAATCCAAAATCTTTTCCCGCTCCTTGAACGCGTACAGCAACGGCGTACCCCACGCACCGCAGTCTTGGAGGAGAAACCCGATGGCCGACGCGTGGTTTTGCAGGCGCGACAATTCCGCCATGATCACCCGGATGTATTCCGCGCGGGCCGGCACCTTGATGCCCGCCAGTTTCTCGACAGCCAACGCGTACGCCTAGTTGTTGGACATCGAATTAAAATAATCGAGGCGGTCGGTGTAAGGCATCGAGCCAAGCCAGGCCATCTTTTCCGCGATCTGTTCGTGGTTCCGGTGGAGGTAGCCCACGACCGGCTTCAACGCGCGGACCACTTCGCCGTCGAGCACTACGTCCATGCGGAACACGCCGTGCGTGCTGGGGTGTTGCGGGCCGATCGAGATTTCGAGTGTCTGCGTCGAAATCGTGCCGGCCGGAATGGTGGATGGTTCCGTGATCATTTCTTCACTTCCACCACAGCTGCACTGGGCGGCATGATCCCGCCGTCGGCTTTGGTGTGTTTTAAAACATCATCATGCGGAGTTGGCTCCCACTCGTAATCGGCCGGGGGAACGTAATCCTTGCGCATCGGGTGATCCGTGAATTCGTTCCACATCAAGATCCGCCGCAAATCGGGATGGTCGTCGAATTTTATGCCGTACAAATCGAATGCCTCACGCTCCTGGAATTCGCACCCGCGCCAGACCGGTGTCAGCGACGGCACATGGCACTTGTCGAGTTCCCTAGGCGCGCGCACTTTCAGAACAATTGGCCCCTGCTTCAGCGTGACCGAGTACAAATGATAAACAGCTTCAATATATCCCTTCGCGAGATAATCCACGCCGGTCACACACGAACAAAAATCCATCCGGCAGGTCGGATCATCCTTAAGATACCGGGCTACGGCCACGGCGTGCTCGCAATCCACGAGCAAGGCTGGTTGCGCAGCGGCAGGAGTCGAGGGAATAATCTCGATCACCGCCCCGGACACAGCGGCGCGCACAGCCTCCACCAATTGTTCGATGGTGGGCATCACGCTGGCTTCTTTGTCTCCGCGTTGGTCACGTCAGCGTAATCCTTCGGCGGCTGCCAGACTTCGGGATTCGACGATGGCAACAAATCATGTTCGCCGCAGGTGGGAATTGGGAATTCAGTGGTGGCATGCGCGTCGTACCAGCGCGTCCGGTCGATGTGCTGGCCGGTAATCTTCTCCTGCAAAGTGACAATCGCGTGCAACAGCGCTTCGGGCCGGGGCGGACACCCGGGGATATGCACATCCACGGGAATATAGCGGTCCACGCCTTTGAGCACGTTGTAACCGTCCTTGAACGGACCGCCTGAAATTGCACACGCGCCCATCGCGATCACGTACTTGGGTTCGGGCATCTGATTGAAAAGTCGGACGACTTGCGGCGCCATCTTCTTCGTCACTGTGCCGGCCACAATCATCAAGTCCGCTTGCCGGGGGGTCGCGCGAAACACTTCCGCGCCAAACCGGGCGAGGTCATACCGGGCCGCGGCGGCGGCAATCATTTCAATGGCGCAACAGGCCAGACCAAATTGCAGCGGCCAAATGGAAGATTTGCGACCCCAGTTGTACAGCCACTCAGCCGAGACGACAAACACGCCCTGCTTCTGTAATTCGCTTGTCAGGCCGTCGTCGATCATTTCCACTCTAATGCGCCCTTGGCCCACGCGTAGACCAGCCCTTCGACCAACAGCAGTATAAACACCATCACAGCCATGAACGACCCGAGGCTCAACCCGGCAAAGGCGACGGCCCACGGATAGAGGAACACGGTTTCCACGGCAAAAATCACATACACCAGCGCATAGATATAATAGCCCACGCGGAACTGCACCCACGGATCACCCTTGGCCATGAGACCGCATTCATACGTGTCTATTTTAATCGGAGTCGGTCGATGTGGTGCGAGCAGACGCGATAAAATCAACGGCGCGAGTGGAAACGCCACCGCAACACCTAGAAACACCACAACAAATAAATACTGTGTTGAATATGAATCCATTTCAGAATCAGGAACAATCAAC
>JBAXAT010000192.1:0-4404 GCA_037142335.1 Verrucomicrobiota bacterium
GCAGCGATGGAATAACTTTTGGCATCGCCTTTGACGATGGCTTTTTGCCGGAGGCGAATTACCGGTACACGCAAGCCATCCACGAGAACGTAATCGGGTTTGACCGGTAAGGCGTCGAGCGCGAGCACCATCGCCCGCCAAGTGGCGCGGAGGATGTTGTAGCTATCAATGATGGCCACGTCGGAAAGGCCAACTGCCCACTGGATTTCAGGCGCGGTAGTTAACTCGGCGTAAAGCGTCTCGCGCTCGCGCTCAGTGAGCTGTTTGGAATCGTTGAGGACTTTGTGCCGGTATTCGTGCGGCAGAATCACCGCCGCAGCCACGACCGGCCCGGCAAGCGGCCCGCGCCCAGCCTCGTCCACGCCGGCAATGATGGTTGCCCCATCGGCATAGGCGAGTTTTTCATGACGAAGTGATGGCATGATCCGTGCCACACAGTGTGCGGCACGGCACTGCGCGAGTCAACAGCCGAGCCGCAGCCGGTTAAGCTTCTTCGACTTTAGTGGCGGTCTTACCGATGCGTCCGCGGAGATAGTAGAGCTTGGCGCGATGCACATTACCGGCACGCTCAACTTCAATCTTCTGGATGAATGGTGAGTTGGTCGGGAACACACGTTCAACACCTTCGCCATAACTGATGCGCCGGACGGTGAACGTCTGCTGCACGCCACGGTTCTGCTTGTTAATGACCAAGCCGGCAAACACTTGAATGCGTTCGCGTTCACCTTCTTTGATGCGCGTATGCACCTTGACGGCGTCGCCCACTTTGAAAGCGACCAAATCGGTGCGAATCTGCTCTTGCTGAATTTTTTCTAACACGTTCATGTTTGTTTTCCTTCCAATAAATCTGGCCGGCGCTGCTGGGTTCGTTGCCGGGCTTCGTTAACCCGCCACTTTTCTACTGCGCCGTGGTCGCCGGACAATAGCACATCCGGCACTTTCATCCCACGAAACTCTGGCGGCCGCGTGTACTGCGGACCTTCGAGCATCCCGGTGGCAAACGAATCATCCGCCGCACTTTGCTCATGCCCGATGGCACCAGGTAACAATCGCGTTACCGCATCCACCACCACCGCTGCTGCCAGCGCACCATTAGTCAGCACGTAATCACCGATGCTAATTTCCTCATCAACGAGGGCTTCCCGAATGCGTTCGTCCACGCCTTCGTAATGGCCGCAGATGATAATCAAATGCGGCTTGCCGGCTAACTGACCGGCTTGCGCTTGCGTAAACGGCTTTCCTTGCGGCGTCATCAAAACGACGCAACTTTCTGGCCGTTGCAATTTTTCAACTGCTTCAAAGATCGGTTCCGGCTTCATCAACATCCCCGGTCCGCCGCCGTACGGCCGGTCATCCACCACCCGGTGCTTATCGTGAGTAAAGTCGCGCAAATTATGCACGCGAATCTTCACCAACCCGGTCTCTCTCGCCCGCTTCAGGATGCTTTCATCCAGCGGCCCAGTAAAAATCCCGGGGAACAACGTCAGGATGTCGAATTCCATCCTTAACTCGCCTGTCTGCTACAGATTTTCAGATGCATCGGCTACTGGTTGCCGTTGCCGGCCGCCTTCCGGCTCAATAATTTCCAACATCACGCGCTTGCCGTTTTTTGCGGTGGCACTCGTCAATAATGTTCGAATAGCTGTGATTGTCCGTCCGCTTTTGCCAATCACTTTACCGATGTCGCTCGGATTTAATCGCAATTCGAACATTACGCCGCGCTCGCCGTCCACTTCCCGAATATCCACTTGCTCAGGGAAATCAACCAATTCCTTCACCACGTATTCGATAAACGCCTTCATATCCATCAATCCTGCCGGTCAAAATCCCGGCAAGTCCGCCGGACGTTAGGCCGCAACTGCAGCTGCGCCGGCCTTTTCTGCCTTCTTCAAAATACTACGGACGGTGTCGCTGGGCTGCGCGCCTTTGGAAATCCAATGCTTCGCCCGCTCCACGTCCACCGTGAAATTGTTCGTCTCCTTCTTAGGGTCGTACGTCCCGATGTTCTCGATGAACCGGCCATCGCGCGGGCTATGCCCATCCGCGACCACAATCCGGTACACCGGCACATTTTTTGTTCCGACTCTCCGCAATCTAATTCTTACTGGCACTTCTGTGTCTCCTTCCTACATTCGCAACTTGGGCAGCATACCCGTTTGGGCCATTTTCTTTTGCATTTTGCCCATGTCCTTCATCATTCGCTTCATCATGTTGAATTGCTTCAACAAATCGTTTACCTCCGCCACGCTCGTCCCGCTACCGCGCGCAATTCGCGTTCGCCGACTCGCATTCAACAACTCCGGCTGCCGGCGCTCCGGCCGCGTCATGGACTGCACAATCGCTTCCACGCGCTTCATTTGGGAGTCGCCGAGGCTGAGACCTTTCATATTACCCATTCCTGGCAACATGCCAAGCAGATTCTCTAACGGTCCAAGTTTTTTCAATTGCTGGAGTTGAGCCAAAAAGTCTTCCAAGTTCAGACTTTGGTCAGCAATTTTCTGCTGCATCTTCTCCGCTTCCGTCGCGTCAAACGCCTCCTGCGCCTTCTCCACCAATCCAACCACATCACCCATTCCAAGAATCCGACCCGCCATCCGCTCCGGATAAAATGCCTCCAACTCGTCTAGTTTTTCGCCAACACCGGCAAATTTAATCGGCTTACCGGTTACCGCCCGCATCGAAAGTGCTGCACCACCGCGCGCATCGCCGTCGAGTTTTGTCAACACGATACCGGTTAACCCCAGTGCCTTGTCGAAATGTTCCGCGATATTCACTGCTTCCTGACCGGTCGCCGCATCCGCCACCAACAAAATTTCCTGCGGCTTCACCAAATCACGGAGCCGCACTAACTCCTGTACCAATTCCTCATCAATGTGCAGCCGGCCCGCCGTGTCAAAAATCACCAAATCCCGGCTTTGCATTTGCGCTGCCGCCAACGCGTTTCGGGCGATTTTAATAATATCCGTCTCGCCGCGCTGCGCGAACACCGGTACCTGTACCTGCCGGCCCAACGTCTCCAGTTGGTCAATCGCCGCCGGCCGGTAAACATCGCACGCTACCAGCAACGGCTTCCGGCCATTCTTGGAAAGAAGTTTCGCTAATTTACCGGACGATGTCGTCTTGCCGGAACCGTGCAATCCCACCATCATCACCGGCCCATTAATCTGCGTCGGCGCACCGGTCCCCATCAACGTCACCAGTTCGTCGTGAACGATTTTGATGATCTGCTGCCCAGGCGTGATGCTCGTGAGTACTTCCTGTCCCAACGCCCGCAACTTGGTGCGCTCGATGAAATCCTTGGCGACCTTGTAATTCACATCCGCTTCCAACAACGCCACGCGCACCTCGCGCAAAGCATCGGCGACGTTGCTCTCCGTCAACTTGCCGAAACCGCGCAGGTTCTTGAACACCGATTGGAGTTTTTGTGAAAGGGAATCAAACATGACACTACTCGCGCGGCGGACTATCTGCGTCCGGCCAAACCGGCGCAAGAAAATAAAGCGCGCCGGTAACCTTAACCGGTGAAACCCGCGGCAACGGTTTTTTCTTTACCGGTGACTTTGCGTGATTAATACGGACCGGTAGACACATCCACCACAACCATTTAAATTTATCACCCTGAGTTCGAATCGTCTTCTGTGCCGTCCAGTGCTTGACTTCTGATGGTGCTTTTCTATCATGGCCGGCAATTGAGTTTTGCAGTGGATTGTGGCTAGGACAACAATGCTGATTACTTTTTCTTGCACCAATTGTCAGCAGACGCTTGAAGTTGGCGTGGAGACTGTTGGCGCTCAAGTGGAATGCCCGGTTTGTCGCGCCGTGTTGATTGTTCCCCGTAAAGAGTTAGGTCCCGGTGTGACCATCAGCGGATTCCAAATTCAACAGTTATTGGGAGCCGGCGGGATGGGGCAGGTGTATCTGGCGCGGCAGCTCTCCCTAGACCGCGAGATCGCCTTGAAGATTCTGCCCGCCCAGATGGGGTTGCGACCGGAAGCCGTCCAGCGATTCCTGAGTGAAGTGAAACTGCTAGCCCGGCTGGAGCATCCCAATATTGTCACCGCTTTTGAGGCTGGCGAAGACGCCGGCATCTTGTTCCTCGCAATGGCCTATGTGCGCGGCGAATCACTGGCCGCCAAACTCAAGCGCACCGGTCCACTACCGGAAGCAGAGGCGCTTCCACTCATTGAAAAAGTTGCGAGCGCACTGGGCTATGCCTGGGGCCAACATCAGTTACTGCACCGTGACATCAAGCCTGATAACATTCTGATAGATACCCACGGCGAGCCCAAACTGGTGGATCTCGGTATAGCCAAAAGCCTGACGTCCGCCACTTCCGTAACCGTTTCCGGGATGGTGATGGGCACCCCAAACTACATGAGCCCGGAGCAAGCGCAGGGCCTCACC
>JBAXAT010000193.1:0-4400 GCA_037142335.1 Verrucomicrobiota bacterium
GTTCGAGGATGTGCGGTAGACCAGTGTTATCCGGCGGCGGAGTAGGGAAGGTGATTGCGAGACAGTTTTCGGTGTCGGTCGCAGCGAAGATGTGCAACACCTTTGCGCCGGACTGCTGGTGTTCTGCGCGGATTGCCACAGCGCGCAAATCCGGCAACGGTTCGATTTGTTCGATTTTGAAACCGGCAACGACTTCGCCAATTTTAAATTCAGTCAGTGGTTTCACTCGCCACCGCCGAACTCATAGGCGGCATCCAGCATGGCGATGATGTTTTCGGCGGGAACGTTGGCTTGAATGTTGTGAATCTGGTTGAACACGTAGCCGCTACCGGGTTTAAAAATAGCCATGCGCTCTTTTACTTGCTGTCGGATTTCGGAAGGTGTGCCCGAGCCGAGCATGCTTTGCGTATCGCAGCCACCGCCCCAGAATGCGATTTTTTTGCCGAATTCCTGTTTCAGACGCGCCGGGTCCATATTAGCGGCGGAGGTTTGCACGGGGTTTAAGATATCAATGCCGGCATCAATGAAGTGCGGGATCAACTTGTTGATTGAGCCGCAACAGTGGAAAAATGTTTTCCACGAGGTATTCTTGTGAATCCAGTCGCACAGCTTCCGGTAATGCGGCTTGATCATCTCAGCCCATAACTCGGGGTTGATGAACTCACCGCGCTGGGTGCCGCTGTCGTCGGCGGCAATGCCCCACGCAAAACAGTACGGGCCGACCGCTTGATGTAACTGAGTCAGGCATTTGATACTGGCCTCGACAGAGCGATTCATCATCTCGTGGCAGGTCTCTTTTTCGGTCATCAGCATCATCATCCATTCACTCGGCATGCCCATGGTTACATTACAACGCCGGTCGGTAATTAGGCTCATGCCCAAAAAGCAGACGCCGCCGCCCCAGCCGAGCAATGCGGCATCGGTGGTGTCGTAGAGTGTCTGGCTGTACTTGGCCCAGTCCGTGAGAGTCTCATCGGAGTAACCGGTGACTGGCTCAAATTTAGTCGGGTCAATCCCGCTGCCGGTGTCGAATGAAACATCGTCAAAGTAAAATCCGTTTTTCGGCATATGAAACGATGTCAGTGTGCCGTCGGCGTTGAGGAGCACCCAGCTACCGTCGGCTTCCACGCCAATTTTTGTGCCGGGCGGCAACAGGACTTCCGTGCCGGAGAACAACCGCTGCGGTACCCAGTCTTTGGCCGGCCGTGTCAAACTAGCCACCGCCGTCAGGTCGAGCGAAACCACGTCGAGATGAAACCGCTTCCGAACTTCCTCTTCCACCACCGCAATCATAAACCGCGGATCAAACACGCGCGGCGTTTTGTGGATGCCGAGTTTCTGTTGGAGCCGGTAATATGCCTCGACGGCGATGCTGGAGGCTTTCATTCCACCGAGGTCAATCGGCACACGGTCGACCGGCTGGAAGTTGACTGCGCGTTGTACTCGTTCTCGTGAATTCATAGTTGGCTCCTCGCGGCGAATGACTCTGTCAGTACACAACTGCCCAAAGAGAGTCAAGTTTTGACCGTCAAAACCAGGAGGCACGGGAGAAAAAGAAAGCCTGTCGCTATGAGTTACCGATGACGGCGTTTGCGGAGAACCGCGTCTCGTCTAACTCGGCTCGTCGTTTACCCGCGCATTGAACAGGTCAATCAAGGCGTCGTAGGCGAGGCCGGCGTTCTTCTCGGCGCTGCGCGGGGTTTCACGGTGCTTCAGGTAGGCCGCATATTCGTACTTGTGCTGCGTGAGGAGCGCCGGCAATGCGGGGTCGGTCTCGCCAGTAAAGATTCGTTGGGCAATCAGCGCGGTGGCGAGTTGGTAGCGGGCGCCGGTTATCCAGCCGTCTAGGACATCCAACCCCGCTTTGGCTTCGGTGAACATCTCCGTCAGGAGCTTGATGCCTGCCGGGATGTCGGCCACGGCTTGCCGGAATAAGTTTTGCTGGTAGGTGGGTGTGGACGGGTATTTCTTGGTGAGGTCGGCGAGGTATTGTTGCAGATAACCAGCCGGTGCGGGGAGCGAATCTTTGAGGGTGTTCCACGAAACACCACTGCTTCCCGATTGCATGAACGGCAGGGCCACGCCGAGGAGGTTGATGGCTTTGATGAACTTGGTCGGGTCCGTTCCAAACAATTCACGGCAGTAGTCGGCCAGGAGTTCGTCGGACGCTTTACCGGTCTTAGCTTTGGCCGCGAGTCCGATGTAGGGAATCTGGGTGGTGTAGTCATTGAACCGAATCGCCCAGCTCGTGACGCAATGTCCGAGGAGGTTTTCGGCGGCCACTGTTTTGGCGGCGCCGACGATGTTCTTCGCGTGGATGGGCAGGGGACAATAGAAGGTGTCGCCGTATGACCGTGACGAACTGCACAGGATCACTTCAAACCCATATTTCTTCAACACCTTCACCGAGCCGAACGGGCGCAGCTTGCCGGTGTCATCCACAAGGTTTGGGAAGTATTTTAAGATGTCACTGGTCGCAACGTTCGCCTGTGTGAATCGCCCCAGCGCATGCAGGTTGACTTGTTGCGGAGTTTGCTCAGTGTCCCAGTAGTTCCAGTCCCAGATCACAAAGTCTTTCGGGCTTAGGCCCGTGACGCCCGGGTCGGCCATGATCATGTCGTTCCAGATGCCGGGGCGGATGTGCTTCTTCAGAAGCTGGTCCGCCAAGGCGCGGATGTGATTACCGAAGAGTTTGTTCCGACCTTGCGGTGTGGCGTCGGTGGAACATTGCGGGCATTTGCCGAAGACATAGGCCTCATCGCCGCCCAGATGGAAATAGCGGATGTCGCCAAACAGTTCTAGGTGCTCCGCAATCCAGGTTTTAAGGAACGTTTTGACTTTGGCATTGGAGGTACAATAGCAGTCGTGCCGGGCCGGGAGTTCGCGGAAGGCGTGGTAAGGTTGGTGTTGGAGAACATACTCGGCATGGCCGACGGTCTGGAGCAGAGGGATGGGTTCCATGCCTAAGGCGCGGGTCTCGGCAAGGATCTCTCTGAATTCCGCCTTGGACATGGCTTCGGGCCAGACACATTCTGGGCAGGTCTCCCACTGCACCTTGTCTTCCAGTTCCCAGAGAATCGCATTAAACCCCAGGGCCGGTAAGCGGCGCAGCCATGCCCGGAGATAATCCTTTCGCAGTGATACGAAATTGAAATCCATGTGAAAGATGTTCAATTTCTCTCCAGTGGTCTGCCGGGAAATAGCCGAGTTCATGCCGTCAGCCTAGAATTACACTGCGGTGTTGTCAATTCACCTGTGGCGGTGACTAATTGACTAGTGGTGGCAGACGGCGTGTTCGTGGCCGGCATGGACGGTGACGCCGAACTTCTTTGCCAGCGCTGCGGCAATGCCCAGAAACTTCTCGTGCGTGCCGGCGCCCATCTCTTCGGCTTCAACTTTCTCGAACTTCGCCAGCAATGCCGCGTGCTCTGCGGCCGTGAACGCTTGGTCGGCCATGCTGAAGAGGCAGTGATCTTCCTTCTGAATGTGTTGGCGCAATAGCTCGCTATACTTCTGGCCGGCTTCCGCAAACTGCTGCAATGCTACGCAGTCGCCTTTGGCCACACCGGCAAGTACGGCGTTCATCTGGCGAATGTAATCCCGGCCTTGCGTGTGTTCGGCGAGCATCACGCCGGTGGGGCCGGACTCGCGGGAAAAGCCTTTGGCTTCCATGGCCGGGAATAGATGCGCCTCTTCCTTGCCATGGTGACATTGATCGGCAAACGTGCGGAAAAAGTTGATCGCATCCGTGGCAGAGGCCGTGTCGAGCTTGCCGGTGTGCTTGGTGGCGGCAATGATTTTATCGAGGCAATCAAGGACTTGTTCGATCACCCGGTGTTCGCTGCTGAGAATTTCAGTTGGTTTCATACCAACAACCTAGCGCGTGCCGGTCAGATGCGAATTGATGCACGTCAACAACTGGATTCGGTCGCGAAATAGCGGCGGCGGAAGTAAAGCGCCACATTCACCAGCCCGATTAATGCCGGCACTTCCACCAGTGGGCCGACCACGGTGGCAAACGCCACGCCGGACTTGATGCCGAAGACCGCAATCGCAACGGCAATGGCCAACTCGAAATTGTTACCGGCCGCCGTGAACGCCAGTGTGGCCGACCGGCTGTAGTCCGCACCCAGTTTCTTGGCCATGAAGAAACTGACGAGAAACATGATGGCGAAATAGATCACCAACGGCAGCGCGATCCGTCCCACGTCGAGCGGGATTTTCACGATGGCTTCCCCCTTGAAACTGAACATCGCCACGATGGTGAACAGCAACGCGATCAACGTCACCGGCCCAATGCGCGGGATGAACTTCTGCTCGTACCAAGCCCGCCCCTTGACCGGCAACAGAATCGCCCGCGTCAACATCCCGCCAAAGAACGGAATGCCGAGATACACCAT
>JBAXAT010000194.1:0-4395 GCA_037142335.1 Verrucomicrobiota bacterium
TCAAACCCAGATAGACCACCACGGCCGCCGTCGCTGCCAGCGCGGCATTTAGATAGATTGGCGTCTGGAGGCGTTCCTCGTTGCGCGCCTTGTGGACGTACATGTGCTTGAGAAGGATTAAATAGTAGTACAATGACACGGCGCTCATCGCGATGCCGATGATTACCAGCCAGAGCAGGCCGAAGTTGACCGAGTCGCGTTCGACGGCCGCCATGAACAGATAGAACTTGCCTAAGAACCCGCCCAGTGGTGGCACGCCGGCCAGCGACAGGACGAAGATCAGCATCAACAGCGACAGGAACGGCGCACGCTTGGCCATGCCGTCGAAGTGTTCAAGCTCGTCACCGCCGACTTTCTCCGACAAGGCCGCCACGACACCGAATGCGCCGAGGTTGGTAAGGGCGTACACAATCACGTAGAAGAACACCGCCGTCGTGCCGGTCACTGATGCGGCGAGCAGGCCGACGAAGATGTAGCCAGCATGGGCAATACTCGAATACGCGAGCAGCCGTTTGACATTGTGCTGCACGATTGCTGCCAGATTTCCCAACACCATGCTGGCAACTGCCATGAACGCCAGGAGCATTGTCCAGCCGGGCGTCAGATGGTTCCAGAACGCCGTGCCCTGCATCCCGGCAAAGCTGAGCATGACGAACTTGGTGAGCACGAAGAAGCTGGCGACTTTCGAGCCGGTTGCAATGAAGGCCGTGACCGGCGTGGGCGCGCCTTCGTATGCATCCGGCGCCCAGAGATGGAACGGTACCACCGCGACCTTGAAGCCAAATCCAACAAGGATAAAGAGCAGTGCGACCACCAGCAGCGGTGTGCTACCGGTTGCCTGAATCGCCGCCGCAATCTCCCACAAGTTTGTGGCCCCGGTCACGCCGTACAGGTAGCTCATTCCGAAGAGGAGAAACGCCGACGAGATCGCGCCGAACATGAAATACTTGACGGCCGCTTCCTGCGACTTGAGGGCGCCCTTGTGGAACGCGGTGAGGATATAGAGGCTCAGGCTGGTCAGTTCCAGTGCAACAAAGATCGTGATCAGTTCCTCGGCACTAATCAGCAAGAGCATGCCGATGGCTCCGAACAACAGCGTGGCGAAATACTCGCCCACATGGCGGCCTATCGGGTACTCAATTGAAATGATCACCGTCAATACCGTCAACACGACAACGACAAATTTGAAGATCAGAGTCAACTGGTTAACGACTAGCGTGCCGCCCAACAAGGATACCGGCGCTTGCTGGGTCAGCACCACGATTGTGCCGAGTAATCCCACCACGGTAATGATCCCGGCAAAGCGCATCCGTTGCGGGATTTCCCGGGTATGTTGCAACAGCAGGTCGCACGTCAGCGCGACGAACGCCGTCACCAGCAGCATGACTTCCGGTCCGAGCGCGCGAAAGATAGTCAGATAGCTCATCGCACCACCCCCGGGAACAGCGCCACGTTCGCCTTGATCATGTCGAGCATGATGGACGGATAAAGCCCGACGATCACCAACAACGCCATCAGGATTACCGCCGCCACCACTTCTGGACAAGTGATCCCCGGTAAGTTCCAACGCGACTCCCCTGCCCCCGCCCCGTGTCCGTGACCGTGCGTGGGTGCCACTCCGGCATGTTCTTCCTCAGCAAAGAAAACCTTGTGCAATGCCAGCAGGATGTACGCGGCCGTAATCGCAATGCTAGCCGCCGCACCCGCCGCCAGCCACGGACTCATCTGGAACGCACCGATTAGCACTTGAATCTCCGCCACGAATCCGCTGAACCCCGGCAGCCCCATTGAAGCCGTGCCACCAATCAGGAACGTCCAGAACGCAAACGGGAGCGCCTTGCGCAAGCCGCCGAGTTCGTCGAGTTGCCGGGTATGGGTCCGGTCATAGATCATCCGCCCGACCACGGCAAACAAAAGACTCGCCACGACGCCGTGCGAGAACATTTGCAAGACCGCGCCAGACATGCCGGTAACATTCAGCGTCGCCAACCCTAGCAACACAAACCCCATGTGGCTGACGCTCGAATAGCCGATGATAAACTTGAAATCCTTTTGCACCAGCGCCACTGCCGCGCCGTACACGATGGCGATGACAGCCAGCCAGGCGATGACCCACCGCCAATGTTCAAATCCTGCCGGGAACAACAGCATTGCCGCCCGCAAACAACCGTACGCGCCAAGTTTCATTACCACGCCGGCCAGCAACATGCTCGCCGCCGTCGGTGCTGCCACGTGACCGGTCGGCGCCCAGGTGTGGAAGGGCCACATGCCGGCCAAAACCCCAAACCCGACAAAAATCAGCGGGAAGACCCAGACTTGAATGTGACCGGCAATTGGATGCTTGGCCAATTCCAGGATGTCGAACGAGCCGAGACCGGCCGCAAAGTACACCGCCAGCACCCCGATAAACACCAGCGCGCTGCCGACGAAGGAGTATAACACCAGCTTCATCGCGCCGTATTCCTTCCGCGTGGAACCCCAGATTGCGATGATGAAGTATTTCGGAATGATTGCCAACTCGTAGAACACAAAGAGTAAGAACAAATCCATCGCCATGAATACGCCGTACACCGCGCCAATCAGGGTCAGGAAGAATGCGAAAAATTCTTTGACCCGCTCTTCAATATTCCAGCTAAACAGGATGCCGGTCACGCAGACAAAACCGTTCAGCACAACGAGCGGAAAGTTGATGCCGTCAACAGCGAGATGGTAATACGTTCCCAATACTGGAATCCAGGGAACCTTGATGATGTCCCAGAACCCGCTGCCGGTCTCTTTAATCTGGTTGGCGAAGCCCGCGTTGTAGGTGAAATACGCATTCAATGCTACTGCCAGACCGGCCACACCAGTGAGCAACGCCGTCCACCGGATCAGATTCTTCGCATTCCGCGGCAGGAGCAGCACCAGCCCGGCGCCGATGAACGAAATGTAAATTGACCAGTCAACACGCATCAGGGCAACACTCCAGTTACGGTTTTGATTAAGCCCACCACGGCGTCATTCGAGACGCGCGTCAGGAAGGCCGGATAAATCCCAATCCCAAACATGAACAACATCAGCACGGCACCGATGAAAATCTCGCGGGCTGTCATGTCTGGTAAATCTTTCCACTTCAAGTTGAGCGGGCCGAAACAGACTTTCTGCATCATCCCAAGCAGGAACACGCCGGTCACCACCAGTCCAATCGTCGCCGCGCACGTCCAGGCAGCCACAATTGGGAACGCACCTTTGAAGATCATGAATTCGCCGACAAACCCGTTCAACCCCGGCAACCCTAGCGACGAGAACATTGAGATGCCGAGGATACCGGCATAGACCGGCATAATCTTGCGCAGACCTCCGTACGCGGCCAGGTTCCGGGTGTGCGTCCGTTCGTAGATGACGCCGACCATGAAAAACAATGCCGCCGCGCTGATACCGTGGTTAAACATCTGCAACATCGCGCCGTTCAGAGTCGCGGCCTTCTCATTCATTATGTCCGGCACATTATGCGCCGAGGCCACCACTGTGAATATGCCGAGCATGGCGTAGCCCATGTGATTGACCGATGAGTAGGCGACCAACCGTTTGAAGTCCGTCTGGGCCAGCGCTGCAAACGCGCCAAACACAATGCTGGCAAACGCCAGGAACATCAGCACGTTCAAGTTCGCCGATACCTGCACAGCGTAGATCGGCAAAATAATTCGCAGAAAACCGTACACGCCCATCTTCAATAGAATTGCTGCCAGCACCATCGAACCGCCGGTTGGCGCCTGCGTGTGCGCATCCGGCAACCAAGTGTGAAATGGCCAGATCGGTACTTTGATGGCAAAGCCGATGAATGTTCCCCAGAACAACACTGTCATCATTCCCACCCCGGTCAGGTGCAGGCCGGTCTGTGTATTGATCAGGGTGATTGTTGCGCCAACCATCCCGGCCAATTTGCCGGTCGCGGCCAGTTCTCGCAATTCGAGGAAGTCGAATGTCCCGGTCGCCAAGTACAAGCAGCCAAACGCCACCAACATCGCCACGCTGCCGGTCAACGTGTAGATGAAGAACTTAAACGAGGCATAGGTCCGTTCCTCAGCACCCCAGATCTTGATTAGGAAATACATCGGGATCAGGCCGAGTTCCCAAAAAATAAACCAATGAATAAAGTTTAACGCGGTAAAAACTCCAAACATGCCGGATTCTAACAGCAGGAACAGGAAGAAAAACAATTTCACTTCCTTCTCTAGTTTCCAGTGGGCCAGCAACGCCAGCGGCGTGATGATTGCCGTCAGCAACACCATGGTGACACTCAGCCCGTCCACGCCAAGGTGGTAATCGACATTGAGGGCGGAGATCCAGTGGAACTGCTCCTTGAACATCACGCCTTGGGTAGAATCGAAGCCGGCCCACACGACCAAGGTCAAC
>JBAXAT010000195.1:0-4364 GCA_037142335.1 Verrucomicrobiota bacterium
CTCGTTGTATAATTATCGCGACGATATGAAGAACAATAAACCTAAAGGTTTCAGCACTCGCGCGGTGCACAACGGACGCGGCTACGTCGGCAATACCGGCGCGGTTATGCCGCCGGTCTATATGACTTCGACGTTCGCGCAGGGCAACGCCGACGGGTTCGACTACACGCGCTCCGGCAATCCGAACTTCCGGCTGCTTGAACAATCGCTCGCCTCGCTCGAAGGTGCGGAGCATGCGACCTGTTTTGCCAGCGGCGTCTCAGCGATCACGGCGGTCGTCTCCAGCCTTAAGAGCGGCGACATCGTGTTAGCCGAGGAAAATATTTACGGTTGCACTTACCGGATGTTCGAGCGTGTCTTTGCGAAGTTCGGCGTCAAGACGGTGTATTTTGATCTGAGCCGGCAGGAAAACTGGGATCAAATTCGCGCATTGAAACCGGCATTGGTCTGGCTCGAAAGTCCGACGAATCCGTTGCTCAAAATCCTCGATATTGCCGGCATCAGCAAGGTCGCCGCTGAAGTCGACGCAACGGTCGTGTTGGACAACACGTTTGCGTCGCCATTCCTCCAACGGCCGCTCGAACTCGGCGCGACGCTGTCATTGTCGTCCACGACGAAGTACGTCAATGGCCACAGCGATTGTCTAGGTGGTATCGTCGCGACGAACAGCCCGACGTGGCACAAGCGGATGGTGTTTTCGCAAAAAGCGCTCGGCCTCCAGCCGTCGCCGTTCGACGCATGGCTGACGACGCGCGGCCAGCGGACGTTGGCGGTGCGGATGGAACGCCACTGCGTCAATGCACTCGCGCTGGCCGGTTGGCTGGAGAAACAAAAACGTGTCCGGTGGGTCCGGTATCCGTTTCTGCCGAGTCATCCGCAACACGCGCTCGCCCGCAAACAAATGTCCGGTGGTTCCGGTATGATTACGTTCGGTATCGATGGCGACGCACTCGCGTTTTGCCGGAAGCTGGAGTTGTTCACGCTGGCGGAGAGTCTTGGCGGCGTCGAAAGCCTCGTTTGCCACCCGGCAACGATGACGCACGCCGGTGTGCCGAAAGCGGTGCGTGAGCAAGTCGGCATCACGGATGGCGTCGTGCGATTCTCGGTCGGCATTGAGGACGTCGCGGATTTGATTGCGGACGTCAATCAAGCGTTATGAGTTTCTACGAATTGTTTCACGCTGACAAGGTTGGTCGGACGATACCGGATTCCATTCACGCGGTCTCGATGGCGTTGCCGCGCTGGCAGGATGTCGTCGGCTACGAGGAGAAAGCGCCGGCAGTGATGAGTCGGATCACGAGCGGCTATCCGCGATTCGTCATCCATCCGCTCGTCCAACAAATGGCCCGGCAAATCGGCGGCTGGCCGTTCCCGTCGGCGCGCGCGGCGGCTATGGCGGCGGAGTTTGTCCGGCGCAACGGCGCACCGGCAACGCTCGTTGCGCATCATGGCGTCGCGACCAATGCCGACGGCGCTCTCGCGTTGAAAGCGTTCTGGCAACATACCGGCCTGATTGTATCGAGCCGGCAAGCCGAGGCGTTTTTGACTGGACGCAAACCGGAAAGTACTCGGACAATGTTTCAGTCGCTCCGGCAACAGCTCGCGGGTTTATACGATTGCGCGGCGGAGGATGTGTTTCTGGAGCCGACCGGCATGGCGGCGCAGTTCGCGGCGTTGCGGGCGGTGATGGCGCGCGCGCCTGGCAAGCCGACGGCGCAACTCGGATTTCCGTACGTCGATACTTTGAAATTGCAGGAAAAATTCGGTGTCGGCGCGACGCTGTTGCACAATCTTGCGACGATTGCCGATGACTTGCACGCGTTGGTACACCGGCAACCGGTGGCGGCGTGCTTCGGCGAGATTCCCGGTAATCCGTTGCTCGGATCGGCGGACTTGCGGCGGATCACGCCGGTCTTGCGCGAGCACGGTGTGCCGCTCGTGGCCGATGATGTGGTGGCTACGCCGGTGAATGTTGACTTGAGCGGGCACGCGGCGCTGATCGCAACGAGCCTGACGAAATACGTTGCCGGCACGGGCGACGTGATGGGCGGGGCGTTGATCTGCAATCCGCGGTCGCCATTTTACGCGGAACTGCTGCCGTTGGTTCGGGCGCAGCACGAGGAATTGCTTTGGATTGAGGACGCGGTGGTGTTGGAGCGCGAGGCGCGCGGGTTTCCTGAGCGGATGCACCGGCACAATGCGAACGGCCTGTTGATTGCCGAACGGCTGCGCCAGCATCCGGCGGTGGAGAAAGTCTGGTACCCGAAATGGGAATTTTCCAAGGCATACGAAGCGGTGCGCCGTCCCGGTGGTGGGTGGGGTTCGTTGGTCACTTTTCTACCGAAGGATGCGGAGCGGCGGTCACCGGAGATTTATGACCGGATGGCGGTGTGCAAAGGGCCGAGCCTCGGCACGGTATTCACGTTGGCGTGTCCGTTCACATTGTTGGCGCATTATACAGAATTGGACTGGGCCGAGGCGTGTGGTGTGTCGCGCTACTTAATCAGGATTTCTGTCGGCCTAGAAGAACCAGAGGAGTTATGGCAACGACTTGCGGTGTCATTGGTAGCTTGATTGGCAATTTTTGCGGCTGCGTTGACGAATAAGACGACCTTTGTTATCGTGATTAACAAATGAAGGTTTCCAAGAAGACCGACTACGCGTTGCGGGCGTTGTTTACGCTGGTTGAACATTACAAGAGTGCGCCAATTCCCATTCGAGAACTGGCGCGCCGTAATGATGCCCCGAAGCGCTTTCTCGAACATATCATGCTTGCTCTTAAGTCGCAGGGTTGGGTCAAGAGTGTGGCTGGTATTCACGGCGGATATGTATTAGCCAAGGATCCGTCGAAGATCACAATGGGGGAGGTGGTCCGTCATTTTGATGGAATCCTCGCACCAATTGGGTGTGTTTCCGTTACCGGTTACGAGCGTTGCTCGCAGGAAGCGGTTTGCCGGTTTCGGCGCGTGTTTCTTGATGCCCGCAACTATGTCGCTGAGGTGATGGATCGTGCCACACTGGCGGAAGTTTACACCCGTAATCCAGTCCAGAATAAAGAAGTTTTTTCGCCCGAATTTGTCGCCGGCGCCGGCATCTAAAAAAATGTTGACAAGAAATGATATTTGTAGGAATATACGACCATATTAGTCGTGTACTATGATTAAAGATCAGACATCAACAATCGACGTAACAATAGCCCCAGTCAGCGCCGGCGTGGCGTTTTTTGTGTCTCTAATGACGACTAATTCAATCGTATCTAATTTTTAATCTCCATGACCACAACCTTACTTGATAACCAGATGACAAGCGCGCGCCGATCCATTGATGCGCTACTGGCGCCACTGAGAGAACTAGCAGGCCGCTCGGAGTTCATGCAAGCCTACCGGTATGGTGCGTTTCAACTCGACAGGAATCGGTATTCCCTGCCTTGCTTTATCTTCACTGGGCAGGGTGGGGGTACCGATCCAATCCGTCTCGCCATCTTCGCCACCATTCACGGCGATGAACCGGCGGGCGCACTGGCTTTGGCAGAATTTTACCGGGAACTAGTTCACGAGCCAACGCTCGCGTTTGGTTATCAGATTTACGCCTATCCGCTTTGCAATCCGACCGGCTACGAGGACAACACGCGCCATTCGCGTGGTGGTAAAGACCTGAATCGTGAGTTTTGGAAATCGTCAGCCGAGCCGGAAGTGCTCCATCTTGAGGACGAACTTTGGCGGCATAAGTTCGACGGTTTGATCTCGCTGCACAGCGATGATACCAGCGACGGTCTCTACGGATTTGTGCAAGGCCCTGACATCAGCCAGGAGCTACTCCTGCCGGCATTGTGGGCGGCGGAGAAAATTCTCCCGCGCAATGAACAGCGGATTATTGATGGTTTTCCCGCGAATCGCGGCTTGATTCAGCAAGGTTATGACGGTGTGCTTTCGGCGCCACCGGATGCGCGTGAAGTGCCGTTCGACCTGACGTTTGAAACGCCACAGGTTGCGCCGGTCCATCTCCAAGTCAAAGCCTATGTCGCGGCGTTGAAGTGCATTCTCGCCGAGTACCGTGCCATTCAAGCAACCGGTCAAAATATCTAGAAATGGAATTATTATGAGCGAAAACCTCACCATCAAATCCGCCGAAATCAGTCGCCATCCAACGGAGGACGAAGTCGCTTGGCTCGCCATTATCAAACGGCAGGTCAAGTCGATCCATTTTGGTGTCGTCCAGATTGTTGTCCACAACGACCGCGTCGTCCAAATCGAGCGGACAGAAAAAATCCGCCTGAGCGATAAGATAAACCAATTAACTGCCAACCATACCTATGGAAGCTAATCAAACCGAGACCGTAAACGCAGCTGGCCGGAACACCGGAG
>JBAXAT010000196.1:0-4352 GCA_037142335.1 Verrucomicrobiota bacterium
AGCCGAACCACCTCTCAGCAGCAACGCCCACTAGGGCGGAAGAAGCCCCGAGAAAGCTTGGGGAGCAGCAAAATGAGAGACAGTTCATCGGCTCTCTTTTTTGTGCCCCGTCGGCTTCCATGCCGGTTGCAGGCACAAAAAGGCCGAGTCAACGACCGCGGTCTCTTTTGGCTGGCTGCTTCGTCATGCTAGAACGACCAGTCGCTGTCGGCTGGTTCGGCTTCTGGAGCCGGTGGTGGCTCCAAGTGAATTTCGGCTGAACTATAATTATGCGGGCATTCGGGGCAATAGTTCCAGCCTCGTTCGCCGCCGGTCACCATACGGCTGTGGCCACACGGATAACAATGCCGCGGCACAACCAATTCATAAACGTCATCGATTGCGACGGTCACTACGAATCCACCCGCACCAACGACGTTTCCGACGAGACCAGCGTGCCGTCCTAAACTTGCGCCAACCGGCCGGTGATGGTTTAATGCCGCCATGACCAACGCACTTTGCCTCATGGTGGCCGTGCTGGCCGGCTGGCCGATGTTTCGCGGCAACCCGGCCCTGACTGGCACCGCGACCGGCGCCTTGCCGGACAAACTCAAACTCCGCTGGACTTTCAAAGCCAACGCCCCGGTCAAATCCTCCGCCGCCATCGTCGCCGGTAAAGTCTACATCGGCGACGACACCGGTAATCTTTTCGCCATCGACGCCAATACCGGCAAGTTGGTTTGGAACTTCAAAGCCGGTGACGGCATCGAAGCCGCGCCGCTCGTGCTCAACAACGTCGTTTACACCGGCAGTGCCGACGGTAAACTCTACGCCCTCGACGCCGCGACTGGCAAAACCAACTGGATATACAATACCGGCGGCAAAATCCTCGGCAGCGCCAACTGGTTTGGTAATCCCGCCCGGATTGTCGTCGGTAGCTACGATTTCAAATTACACATTGTGGACGCTGCCACCGGCAATAATGCTTGGACGTTCACCACCGATAACTACATCAATGGTGCGCCTGCCATCACCGATGGTAAAGTCGTGTTTGGCTTGTGCGATGGACACCTCCAAACACAATCGAACGCCGAGCCGTGTCGGATTACCCGGGCCATAGTTTTCGGCGGTTGCGATGGTAAATTGCATATTCTTGGCACTGAAACCGGCGAGCAACTTCACGAAGTGGATCTTGGCGCCTACATTCCCGGCTCACCAGCATTAGCCGGTGGCCGCGCGTATGTCGGCCACTACGGCAATGAGGTCCTCTGCATCGATCTTGCGACCGGCACGATCGTCTGGCGCACCAAGGAAAATAATACCCCGTTTTTCTCGTCCCCCGCCGTGACCGGCGATCACGTCCTCATCGGCGGGCGCGACAAGAAATTGCATTGTTACGACCGCGAGACCGGCAAGTCACGCTGGACATTCACCGCCGGTGGCGACGTGGACAGCTCGCCGGTCGTCTGTGGTGACAAGGTGGTGTTCGGTTCCGATGATGGCCGGTTATATCTCGTCCGTCTCGACACCGGTAAGCTGGTCTGGTCATACGAAATCGGCAAAGAACTGACCGCGGCACCGGCCGTGGCCGACGGCTTGGTCGTGATCGGCAGCGTCGACGGCTACGTGTACGCATTCGGCGAAAAGGCGTTGCAATGAGGATTCTCCAACTCACGCCCGGCACTGGCAACTTTTACTGCGGCGCGTGCATGCGTGACAACGCGCTCGTCCGCGGCCTCCGCGCGCGCGGTCACGACGTGTTGATGGTGCCGCTTTACCTGCCGCTCGTCACCGACGACGAACCGGCTACGGAAAACGCCCCGATTTTTTTGAGCGGGCTGAGTGTTTATCTCGCCAACAAATTTCCGGTTCCCAGTTGGCTGAATCGCGTCCTCAGTTCGCCGGTCTTGCTCCAGCAAGCGGCGCGGCTGACCAGCCTGACCCGCGCCAAGGACCTCGGCGTCGCCGCCGTGGAGATGTTGCGTGGCGAATCCCGCGAGATAGACCGGTTGCTGGCATGGTTGCGTACGCAGCCCGACTTCGACGTGGTTTGTCTGTCGAACTCGCTCCTGAGCGGTCTGGCAAAACATTTCAGTGTGCCAGTTGTCTGCACGCTGCAAGGTGAAGACGGTTTTCTCGACGGGTTACCGGAGCCGTACCGGTCGCAAGCTTGGAATTTGCTCGCGCAACGTTGCGCCTATATCCGGCAATTCATCGCCGTCAGCCAATCCCATGGCGACCGGATGCGTGACCGGCTAAAAATACCGGCAGTGCAGGTCGTGCATCCCGGCATCGCCGTGGAAGAATTCCCAGTGGGCGCGCCGACCGCGCCGGTCATTGGTTACCTCGCGCGGATGCATCCGAGCAAAGGACTCGACTTGCTGGCTGAAGCATTTCTCCAAGTCAAAACGCCGGGCGCCCGCCTCCGCATTGCCGGCGCGCTGACCGGCTCCGACCGTCGTTTTGTTCGATCCATCCGGCAAAAGCTCGGCAATCGCGCTGAGTTCTTTCCGAATCTCGACCGCATCGCGAAAAGCGATTTCTTCCGGCAACTCGCGGTTTTCTCTGTGCCGGCGCGTAGCGACGAAGCGTTCGGCTTGTACGTCTTGGAAGCGATGGCACACAGTGTGCCGGTTGTGCAACCGCGGCATGGCGCATTCCCGGAGATTTTTGCCGCGACCGGCGGCGGGATCTTGTGCGAACCGGACAACCCCGCTGCGCTCGCTGCCGGGCTCGACGAATTACTGAGCAATCCCCGGCAATATGGCGTGGCTGGACGGCAAGCTGTTGCTGAGAAATTCAGCGTTGACGCCATGAGCCGGAAAGTGGAAACGATTTTGCAGGAGGTCATTCATGCTCGCTGAACTAATTCACGTTGAGAAAACTTACGGTACCGTGGAAGTGCTAGCCGATGTCAGCCTCCAACTTGCCGGCGGTGAAGCCGTGGCGATTACCGGCCCGTCAGGTTCCGGTAAAAGCACGCTGCTGAACATTCTCGGCGCACTCGATCTGCCGACGCGCGGCGAGGTGCGATTCAACGGCACTAATCTCAGTCAGTTGCGGGAAGTGGAGTTGGCCACGCTGCGCAACCGGCAGATCGGTTTCATTTTTCAACTTCACCACCTCCTGCCCCAATGCACCGTGCTGGAAAATGTTTTGATTCCGACTCTGACCGGTAAAAGCACCGACGCCGACCGGTCGCGTGCTGCGCGGTTGCTGGAGCGCGTTGGCTTGCAACACCGGTTGACGCATCGCCCCGGTAAGCTTTCCGGTGGCGAGTGCCAACGTGTGGCGGTGGCGCGCGCGTTAATCAACCAACCGAAACTCCTCCTTGCCGATGAGCCGACCGGCTCACTCGACCATGCGAACGCTACGGCGCTTAGCCAGTTGCTTGTGGAGTTGAACCGGGAAAAAGGCGTCGCGCTGGTCGTCGTGACACATTCGCTCGAACTTGCCAAGCAATTGCCGCGCGTACTGGAATTGCGCGGCGGCGTTTTGACATGACGGCCGGCAAGTTCATCTGGCGGAGCTTACAGTTTTACTGGCGGACGCACCTCGCCGTGCTGGCTGGCATTGCGGTCACGACGGCCATACTGACCGGCGCGCTGGCGGTTGGCGACTCGGTGCGGTTCAGTCTCCGGCAACAGGCGTTGCTCCGGCTGGGACGAATCACGCACGCGCTGCATACCGGCGACCGGTTCTTCCGCGAAAAACTTGGCGACGAAACCGGTACGACGCCGGTCTTGCTTCGGCAAGGCATAGCGACTTTGCCGGATGGTTCGGCGCGCGCTAACGACGTCCAAATTGCCGGCGTGGACGAACGATTTTGGAAACTTGGTGCGACTTCTAGCTTTACCGGCCTCGTCGTGAACGCGCGCTTGGCGATGCAACTCGGGGTGAAAGCCGGTGACACGATCGTGGTGCGATTGGAATCGCCGGCATGGTTATCGCACGACGCGCCGTTGTCCGGTAAAGCGGCCACGACGGTGGCGATTCGCAGCCAAATCAGCGCAGTGGCCGGCGACGATGAATTTGGACGGTTCAGCCTGATGGCGAATCAGGTGCCGCCGTTCACAGTGTTCGTGCCATTGGCGATGTTGCAGCAGGAACTCAAGCGTACCGGTCAGGCCAATGTCTTGCTCGCTGCCGGTAGCGCGCCGGACTTGCGCGCACATTGGACGCTGGCGGACGCGGAGTTGGTGCACTCAAATAATCAACTCACCACGTCACGTGTTTTCCTTGATCCAGATATTCCGGTAGCTAACAGGATTTCCATGATCCTGAAGCTCTAAGGAACCCGGACCATGAAATTTGTATTTGGGTATTCCGATGTATTCAGTCGGACCAAACAGTTGAACGTTATTTTGTACCAG
>JBAXAT010000197.1:0-4318 GCA_037142335.1 Verrucomicrobiota bacterium
AATAGGCCGGTGTTTTCATTTCTTCGCCTTCCCTGCCACGTCTGGTAGCTTGTTCACTGCTGCGCGCGAGTGAATCTTCGTGGCGAGTTGTTCCCAAAGAAGTCGATTGCCTTCGGTAGACAGGTGAATGCCGTCCCCGTCGAAACATTCTTCCCGCAGGCGGCCGGAGTTATTGCGAAACGCCAAATCTAAATCCACCAATCGAATCCCATTTGTGGCGGCATATTCGCGAAGCCAAGTATTGATGATCTGTACCGTTTGATTCCAGTTGCGATGGTGTGGTGGGTAATAAAGTAAAAACTTCCAGTGGCGAAAAAGTTGGCGACGACAAACCGGTATGATGGTTGACAGTATGGGTTCCGCCCCTTGCTTCCGTACTACCGCCGGGAAGTCTTTTGTAAACTGTTGAAAGCGCGGAACCGCAATTTCCGGTGCATCGTTTATGACGTCGTTAATTCCGGTCTGCACGAATACGAAGACTGGCTTCAGCGCGACGCCTTCAGAGACAAATGCTTCAGATGCCCGTTTTACACCACCACCGAACCCTTTATTTACAATGCTGACATTGCCAAAGTCTATTCCGAATTTAACCGGCAAAGGCAGGCGAAATATCCGCGAATCTCCCAGCAAGAGTAACCGTTCCGGATGATTCTGGTGCAGAAGTTCCGCCTTGTCGGCAACTAAGGAATAACCTTCCACGTGGACGATTGATTCAGTGGCCATGAATTTTGCGCGATAATAGAGATATGCGTCAGCTAGAATTGCAATAATTCCAATGATTGCACATATCACAACAAGACAAACGGACAGCTTCCACCAGTGATTTGAATTAGTCTTTATATTAGCTCCAACAGTGCAAGGTGATTAGCCTTTTGCAGATTTTACCACGTCCGGTAACTTGTTCACCGCCGCGCGTAGGTCTTTCGCGTAACGTGCTAGGAAGATTTCTTCCTCCTGTGTCGATTAGTTCCCACGCCTTGTCCGCGGTCAGCCGATCCGCATTTACGGCCAAAGGCGCATCTTCGACCAAGCAATAGGAAAACGGTATCAGTCAAGAGTGTGGGAAATCCAGGCCCAAAAGGTTTTCCAAGCTCATCCAGTTTTTTAAGTTTCGGGATTGATCTCTGTGGAGGGGATCTCCTTGAAATCGGTGCCGGCGATCAGGGCCAGCGTTTGACGTGCCTTGATCAACTGGTCCCAGATGTAATGAACATTGAAGTTGCCGGGCTTCTTGGGATACGGCGGCCATCGGCCGTCAGAGTTCTCGGCGCAAATCAGATGAAACCATGCTTTTTGGTAGAGGACTTCCTCCTCCTGGCTGCGTGGGTGTTCCGCGATCTTCTGTAACTGATCGGAAATCATTTTGCAGTAGGGGTCGCAGGCGATGGCCGAAGGTGTCTTTGCCCAAGCGACAGCATAAGCCCGATGCCAAGCCATGCCGTCCTCAATGCGGAAATTCTGGTCTTGGAGAACGGGGCCTTCGTCAACCGCCTCGACAACATGGCCCAGATCGCCCCGTTCCAACAGAGCGTCGATGTAGCTGGAAAGGAGTCGGGCGGCGTCCGGATTGTCGTCGAATACCCGGTTTGATCCATATCGTTTCAGAAAGAAGTATCCGGTAGTGCCGACGTATTCGGCATCCTCGGCATAGCAGATCAATGACCCCTGGCGTTTCTTGCCCGACCAATGGTCAACCGTTTTCAGTAACGATTCGAGGCTGACATTGATCTTAGCGCTCTCATCCACCGGTGCCGGGCTGGTGGACATCAGATAATACAAGGTCTGTGCGCTCACACGATCGCTGCGAAATATGCCGGTCAGTCCATCCATAATCTTGATGGGGAAATGCAAAGTGGGAGTGTCGGGATCCACGTCAAACCATGGCATGTGGCTACCATCCTTGAGCGTCGGATCCTGGGATCTTTCCACGGTGGCAATTTCCTTGCGGGTGGAGATCAGGTAGGAATCCCAGTCCAAATTCATGATCTCGAAACCGGAGTCGCGATAGATTCTGGGAACGTCATCATTCCAGCAGCATTCGGGATTCCAGGCCGTTTTCGGTGTCATCCCTAGATGCCGCTGGTAGGTTTGCATCGCGAACTCACATGCCTTCACGCCGTCTGCGTAATTGAAGTTCGAAACAATCGAGTGGGCGTACGGTGAGCCAATGAACTCGCACTGCCCCGATTCGACGGCCTGACGAAGGCGCTTCAGGATGTCCGGCGTAACTTTGGCGATCATGTCGAGCGTGAAACCAGACGCCTCGAAACAAAATTTTCGGCCCCGGAATCGCTGCTCGAACAAATCGAGGATGCGCCCGTAGCTTTTGCGAATTACGAACTCGAAAATTTCCGGTCGTAATCCCGAATAGTGCAGGTTTGCGTGAAACACCATTATGAACTTCATTTTTTGTCTTTCCTCCGCGGGGTTGAGTGTAAGTTTGAAGAAAGCGATGTACAACTGATCTGTAGCGCTAGGGTGCCATAACCCGGTAGTTTGATTGCACCGGACCGGCTCTGGCCGGCCAGCAGGTCGCAGTATTTCCCCCGGCCCAGGTTCACTGTGACCGGCTTGGGATTGAAGTTGAGGATAAAGATGAATTCGTTGCGGCCATCGCTACGACACTGGGCCGTCACCCCCGCCGGCAGTTTGGCGGCGAGTGTGGGGCGGAGTTTTAGGTCGCGAATCAACGTGGCGCTGAAATCGTCCAGGAACCGGCCGTCATTGCGCGATGCGATGTAATGCGCGTTGCCATTGCCGAACTGATTGACCGTGACGGCCGGCGTACCGGCGTAGAACTCGCGGCCATACTTTGCCAGCACCTGCGCGCCTTCCGGGTGGATGATGTCACAGTAATGCCGGGCGGCATAGGTGCGGCCCTGCCACCGGACAGTCTGGGGGTGATGGTCGTACGGCATGTCGGTTTCCTCAATCCAGAGGCCGAGTACGGATCGCAACGGACCGGGCCAGCCGCCGAGGAAACAGAGGTCGGTCTCGTTGGCAATGCCGCTCAGGTACGTGGCCACGAATGTGCCACCGCCTTTCACAAAAGCTGCGATGCGTTCGGCCACACCGGGCCGCAGCATGTACAGCATCGGTGCGATCAATAGCTTGTAGCCGGTAAAGTCGTCGTCGCTACCAATCACGTCCACCGGTACGCCCTGCTTCCAAAAGGGGCGGTAATGGTTGATGCAGGTGGCTTCGTAATCCTTCTCCACGTTGCGCGGGCCTTGCGCCATGTCAATTGCCCAGCGGTTTTCCCAATCGAAAATAATCGCGACTTCCGGTTTAACACTGGTGCCGACGACAGCATCCAGCTTCGCCAGGTCGCGGCCCAATGCCGCCACGTCGCGAAAGACTCGCGTGTTTTCGTGGCCGACGTGATCGACGACTGCCCCGTGGAATTTTTCCGAGCTGCCCCGGCTCTTGCGCCACTGGAAATACAACACGGAATCCGAGCCATGCGCGACGGCTTGCAGGCTGGAGAGCTGGTGCATGCCGGGCTGTTTCAAGCGGGAGATTGGGCGCCAGTTAATCTGGCTCGGTGTCGACTCCATCAGTAGGTACGACTGCCCGCCTTTAAGCGAACGGATGAGGTCGTGCACAAACCCGACTTCGCACGCCGTGTCAGGGTCGGGCTGCGCGCCATGCCAATCGGGATAACTATCCCAGCTCATGATGTCGAGGTGCGGCGCGAACTTCCGGTAGTTCAGTCCCACATGGGTGCCCATCAGGTTCGTGGTCACCGGCACATCCGGAGTGTGGCGTTTCAATGGCGCGATTTCGGCACGCATGAAATCCACGGTCTGGTCGGTCATGAACCGGCGCCAGTCGAGCGTCAGACCGTGGACGCTGTCGTCAATATTCTCGATCTGGTCCCAGTCCGTGATGGTGTGGCTCCAGAACCGCGCCCACCACGCCGCGTTGAGTGCCTCCAGCGTACCGTAGCGCTTGCGCAACCATTTGCGAAAGGCCGCCAGGCAGAGCGGGCAATAACAATCGCCGCCGTACTCATTGGAAATGTGCCACAGCAGCAGCGCCGGATGTCGGCCGTACCGTTGGGCAAGCTTGGTGTTGATGATCTGCACTTTCTCGCGGTAAACGGGCGAAGTCATGCAGTGATTGTGACGGGAACCGGGCAGATCGCGCTGGCCGCCGGGCCGGCACCGGCGGATCTCCGGATACTTTACCGCCATCCAGGCCGGCTTCGCGCCGCTCGGGGTGGCGAGCACAACCCGCTGGCCGTTCTTGGCGAGGTTGTCCAGCAATCGGTCCAACCAGCCGAACTCGAAGCATCCTTCTGCCGGCTCGAGCGTTG
>JBAXAT010000198.1:0-4315 GCA_037142335.1 Verrucomicrobiota bacterium
GTGCGCTCGAAATACAGCAATGGCACTGGCACAGTGGCTGAATACGCCCGCGCCGCCCGGCAGGCGGGTTACTCGCTACTGGTGTTCACCGAAACATTCGAGCAGCTCAATCAGAAGATGTGGGATGATTATGTCGCCCAATGCGAGGCGAACTCCGATGAGACGCTGACCGTCCTGCCGGGTTTTGAGATTCAAGATGTCGAAGGCAGCCGATACCTGTTCATCGCCCCGCCCTTCTGCCCCCACCCGTCGTGGCTTAGTGAAGATGGAAAGCGGTTGATCAATCCTTACACGCTCAACTTTTATTATTACAAGCACCTCGTCGTGTTGCACCGGCCAGAAAGTTGCGCCATGCCCACCGAGCGACTGAAACATTTCCAAGGGCTGTCCGTCTACACCTACCGGGATAACAAACTGGTGGATAACAGTCTCGGCGCGTTCACTTGGCAAGTGCAAAGCGCTTCCTTCCCGATTCCAATCGTGGTCCATGAACTCTATTCCACCGGCGAGGTTGCCGAAGCCGCGCGCACCGGCTTCCAGCAATACATGCCGGAAGCGCCGACGGCCATAGTTGCCGTCAATAAATTCTGCCGGCAGGGAATCAACAACCTGACGCATCCAATGATCAGTGGCGGCCCACGCATCGCTCCGTTGAAAGTAGCCGGCACTGACGATCCTAATTTGCGTACGGAGAACAAGGCGGAAAAGACCTTCCGTCTGGAAGTGAATGTTACCAGTGAAACGCCATTGAAAATGGTCACGCTTTACAACGGTTACACCCCGGTGCGCCGGTGGTCGACCACTGGCAAAGAATTCAAAGCCGCCCCCGTGTTCCCCTACTCCCATCAATACGGCTTCTGGGTGCTGGCGGAGGATGGGTCTGGACGGCAAGCCGTCCGTAGCATGTTCTGGGTCGCGCCCGCACTCTGGCCGGGTTTTTTCCGGTGCACGGACAGGCAAAACTGGCTCGGCCATCTTGCCATGTACTATACTGGCGCGTTCCTACCATTCGGTGGCGCCTATGACAGCTTGCGGATGCCCATCAAAGGTACCGAAGAAAGTAATGGCCTCTTCCATCAAATCCCCGGCACCAGCATGGCGGAGAAGATGAATATCCCGTTCACAGGTAACGATGTGGCCATCACCGATTTCATCCTCGATGATAAATACGTCGAAGCGACCTTCGCCCAAGTCGGCCTGTCGATGCTCCCCTCGCGCGCGAGCAAGCCGTCGTCGATCTACTCCGGGCGCGTGCGCTATTATTGCTTCACGCAATCGCTCACCGGCGAACCGTGGGTGGGCTTGATTGATTACGACCTGACATTGAAGCGCGCCGTGGAACCGCTCGATCCGGCCGGCCTTTTCCCGTCGATTGACGTAACGCACGGCAATCTGTTCTGCGCGTGGGACGGAACCAAATTCACCACGAACGTGAACGCCAAGGCAATGGTCGCATTGCCGCGCGGCGCACTCGGCGGCGGCATCATTCCGCTCGATGACGGCTTTGCCATGTTCAATGGCCATTTCGGCCGCATCCTACCCGGCGCACCCGACTACCTACCGGCAGGCACGCGGATCACCGGCCGCTATCTGGTCGCCGGCCGGTCAAATCAGGTCGGCTCATATGACAAGGTCACGAAAAACTTTGAGACCGCTCCGCAGGCCTGGCTCAAAGCGATGGGCTTTGCCGGCGAGACTCCTTATCAACTGGTGTTGACCCGCGGCAAACTTGGTTCCATCGGCTTCATGGCTCCGGTCACTCCCGAACAATATGGCGTAGCCGGCGAAGTTCGGCGGACGGCAGAGATTCCCTACCAGCTCCCGCTCCAGATTACTGGGCTAAATCCGCGCTGGGTGGCCGGCTCTTGGCGGGATGGTGAACACATTCAGTATACAGGCGTCTTTGAACAGACAGCTTGGCCGCGCTTGGACGTGGGGCGCGCCGGCAAGTTCTTTGCCGGTAACCTGCTCACGGCTGACAATCCGAATCTGGTTCTCTCCGTGGCTAAATGGGACGCGCAAGCCATCACAGTCGAGGTTCACAACCCGACCGCCACCCCGATTACTGCGACCGTCACCACCCCGGCCGAGATCACCGGCTACAAAGCCTTCAAGCAAACAGTAACCGTACCCGCCGGTGCCACAGTCTTTGCCGGCGACTAATATAGGCATGATAACAAGACGAATAAACTTCTGTTAAAAATTCCTTTGCTCGGTCTCGCTGCCCTACTGGGTAGTGTCCAGGCGGACAACGGCCTGATCTTTCCGTCACCCGGCGCCCTGATTGATGGTGGGCAATTCCATTCCGATGCCGGTTTCGATGTTCTCGATTGGAACGACGACGGCAAGCCGGATATTTACGTGTACGATGGAGGATCGACTGGCTACGGGTGGGCTTACTTAAACGCGGGTTCCCGCGATGGGCCCCGTTTCGATCACGGAGTCTGGTATCCGTTCAACAGTACCGAAACCACACCCCAGACGATTGAGCATGTGCAGTCCCGAACATTCTGTAAGTTGACCCAGTCTGACTTCCCGGACATTATCTTTTTCGACGGTCAACTCCGGCTCTGCCCCAATACTGGGACAGCGCATGGCCCCTTCCATTGGAAGCTCTGGACCAATTCCCCGTCGTATTTCCCCGGCTCGCCGGCGATGATCCGTGAGAACTCCCGGTTTTCCACCGGCCCCGAAAGCATGTACTGGAACAAGGGCATCTTTCCGCGGCAGGTGCTCACCATGACAGCCGCCGACTGTGACGGCGATGGCTTAGAGGATTTGCTGATTTGTCGGACAATAGGTGAAGCTCCCGGCGTCAAGGCATTGAATGTCACAGAACAGTGGACGGCTTGGGGACGGATGGCCACACAACGTCCAGATGATTCTGGAACAGCGACGCCTGATTTGACATTCTTAACGTCATTGAAAGAGCCGCCGCCACGCGGTTTGTATTTCTACAAGAACGTCGGTACGCGATCACAGCCATTCTTTGACCGGGGCGTGGAGGTTCGATCTACGGACGGAAAACCGGTTGTCGCGCCAAACCCGGTCGTGGCCGACGTGGATGGTGATGGCGTGCCGGACATCATCAGCACCGAGGTTCCTTACCGGTGCAACGCGTTTCGAGTGGACTGGCCGACCCAACCGTATGTTATGTGGTTTCGTCGTCGCCTGGCCCGCAGCCTCACCAGAGTGGAACCGGGCCAGCCGCTGCGCGATGCCGACGGTAAACCGATCCCGGCGGGAACGATGGTGCGGTTGGCAGATTTCCGTCGGTGCGGTGTACTCGATCTGTTGGTGATGGATCCCGGTGGAACCATGCGGTGGTACCGGAACACCGCCAAGAGCGCCCGGCAACCGTTACAGTTGGTCGGACCGATTGGATTGCGAGGACAAGATTTTTGTCGATTTGTCTTCATGTTCCAGCCAGTCGTCGTGAATTGGTTCGGCCCGAACTCGCGCGACCTAATCCTGCATGGCGTCACTGATCACCATTGCAAATGGGGCTTACGCCGCACGGCACTATACCGGAATACAGCCACCCAGCCGGGTGAAATGCAGCACAAGTTCGCCGGCTGGTTCAACTTCAACGGCGATCCAGCCTTGGTCCCTGTCGCCATGGAAGAGTGCCATTATGAGGCTTACGGCAGCGCACTCAGCGTGTTTCCCAACGACGGTACTGGCAAGAAGCGATTCATGGTCAGCGTGGGTGGTAAGCTTTTTTTCTTTTCCGATCTCGCCGCCGACGGGCTAACGTTCCGCAAGATGAAGCGAATCGAAATCGCGGGCGAATCCAATCGCCGCAAGGGCTGGCAGGAGATTCCCGTGGACGTGCCCTTCAAGATCAAGGCGATCCGGATCAATAACGACCGCAACGGCATGGGCAATCTGCGCGACAGCTATTTGCACGTCGAGCGATTCGAAGCCCTGTGCGAGGGGCAGAACCTGGCCACAAGCAATCGCGTTACCGTGACGACTCCGGCTGCGGGAGAGTCGCAGGGACGCCTGATGATCGGTCGCCCACTTAACATGCTGCTACCCGGTAATGCCAATACCGAGACTAATCTCAACGCCACAACTTGGGGCTATCATCTGCTCGCCGCCGAAATTGCTTGGCGGGAGCCGGTCAAGCTGGACAAGATCCGGTTCTTGCTGTCGAATCGTGACAGCCGCTGGTACACAAGTTTCGTGCCGTTCTACTGGCAGGGCAAACTCTTTCGCACCGGCATGGAAGAGAGGGAGAACTGGTATCAATACAAGGTGGAGGTTTCGCCCGACGGTCAGACTTGGACCAACTTGATCAACCGGATGGGAA
>JBAXAT010000199.1:0-4297 GCA_037142335.1 Verrucomicrobiota bacterium
CAGCAAAGGCAATGGGGTTAAACACCGTGGCGTCGTACATGTTCTGGTCGGCACACGAGCCGCAACCGGGAGCGTTCGATTTCACGGGCATGAACGATGTCGCCGCCTTCGTGCGCCTGGCACAAGAAGAAGGTTTGTACGTAATTCTACGGCCGGGGCCGTATGTGTGCGCCGAATGGGATTTGGGTGGGCTGCCGTGGTGGTTACTCAAAGACCCGGCGATGCGGCTGCGCACGCAAGATCCGTCGTTTCTGGCTCCATGTCGCCGCTACATTCAGGAATGTGGCCGCCGGGTGGCAGCGTTGCAAGTCACCCGTGGTGGTCCAATTTTGATGGTGCAGGTCGAGAACGAATACGGTTCATACGGCACAGATAAAGTGTACATGGGACGAATCCGCGACATGCTGAAAGAGGCAGGATTTGAGGTTCCGCTATACAATTGTGACGGGTTATCTCGCCTCCCTAACGATAGCCGCGACGACCTACTTTGCACAATCAATGAGTTAGATGCCAACACCAACTTGCGCAATTTTCGTCCGAATGTGCCGGTCTTCTGTACGGAGTATTACCCAGGTTGGTTTGATCATTGGGGCGAGCGCAAGCATCGCAAGGATACCGGGATGATTGTGCGAGACCTGACCGCATTTTTAAAGAAGGGGTTTTCATATAACATCTATGTCATCCACGGCGGCACGAGCTTTGGGTTTGTTGCCGGTGCTAATGTACCTGGCTACCAACCGGACATCACCGAATATGATTATGACTGTCCGATTGGTCCCGCCGGGCAAATCAACCAGAAATATCTGGCGCTGCGGGAGATGAATGCGCAGTTCCTTCCGCCCGGTGAAGCGCTGCCAGACATTCCACTCGCGCCAGCCACTATGGCGATTCCCGTCTTTGAGTTGACGGAAGCGGCGCCGCTTTTTAGCGCGCTCGCCAGTCCCCACCATGCGGAGCGGCCCGTGCCCATGGAACAGCTCAATCAAGGGTATGGGGCGGTGTTGTACCGGACAGAATTGCCCGCCGGCCCGGCCACGAAACTCACCGTAACCGGCGTCCATGACATGGGCTGGGTCTTCCTCAATGGCGTCCGGGTTGGCTACCGTCTGAATCGGCGGACGGGCAGCAACACTGTCGAATTACCGGCGCGCGATCAGCCTGGCGCGCTGGGCATCCTTGTGGAAGCCATGGGGCGAATCAACTACCGGCAAATTCATGATCGCAAGGGGATTACTGGACCGGTTGAAATCGCCGACCAGTATGGCGCGTATGAACTCGGCGGCTGGGACATGTATTCGTTGCCGCTTGACGCGCCGATGTTGGCGCGGTTAAAATTTGCAACGGTCACGGTTCCGCCGGTCGCGCCCGTTATTTTCCGCGGGACGTTCACACTGGACAAGATGGCCGACACCTTTCTCGATCTGCGCGCGTGGACCAAAGGCATGGTTTGGGTGAACGGCCATAATCTGGGACGTTACTGGCGGATTGGGCCGCAGCAAACGCTATATGTGCCCGGCCCCTGGCTCCAGGCCGGCCGCAACGAAGTATTGGTGCTTGAATACGAACGCGTCCCCGACCGGCCGATGTTGGCCGGCCTGGCCAAAGGCATCTTCGACATGGCACCCGATGCGACTGCGGAGGCCGGGCCGCCGGGCTTGTTCAAGCGGCTGCTGAACGGCATCGTTCGGCGCGTGCTGCTAACGCCGCGGGATGTTGGTTTTGTGATTGTGGGTGCAATTTTCGCGGGCGCGATCGTTGCGCGCTTCTTCAAAAGGCACCGGCCGTAGGATTACCCCGATTCTCGGATAACAGCATGCAACCGCCATCGCCCAGTTCCACCGCCACCACAGTGCGTCACCCCTCACGCATCCCATCTTTGGATGGGCTGCGGGCGCTATCGATTGGCATGGTGTTGTTTGCCCATTTACTGGGGACGCGGAATTTCCCGCTGACAACATCGCCGCTGACACTGCCTTTGGGCGGGTTTGGAGTCCGGGTTTTTTTTGTCATTTCGGGGTTTCTGATTACTAGCCTGTTGTTGCAGGAACTCGAGCAAACGGGACGGGTCCATCTGGTCCGATTTTACTTCCGGCGGACGTTGCGGATTTTTCCACCCTACTATGTGCTGGTGGGAGTCGTGGCGGTGGCGGCAGCACTCCACTGGCTGCAATTGTTGCCGGGCGACATCTCGCATGCCCTGACGTATACCACCAATTACCACCGGCAACGTGGCTGGTATCTAGGCCACACCTGGTCATTAGGCGTGGAAGAGCAGTTTTACCTGCTCTGGCCGGCCGCGGTGTTTCTGGCTGGGCGTCGCCGAGGATTGTTGTTCGCGGCGGCGGTGCTGCTAGTTTGCCCAATGTGGCGTGCGTTCATCTGGCTGTTCCACCCCGCCGCCCAGTTGGGAATCGGCGAAACCTTTGAAACCACTGCGGATTGCTTGGCAGTGGGCTGCCTCCTCGCTGGCAGCCGCGCTTGGCTCCATTGCCAAGCGTGGTATACGCGCCTCTGCCAACCCCGCTGGTTCTGGCTGGTTCCTCTGGCAACGACGCTGCTTCTGGCGGTCGTGGGACGACCCAAGGCCACCCTGTTCCTCGGAGACACGCTTCTGAACGTCGGAATCGCCCTGTGCCTCGACTGGAGCGTGACCTACCCAACCAACCGGGTTGGTCGATTCCTCAATACCCGGCCGATGGTCTTCATCGGCGTGATGAGTTATTCGGTTTACATTTGGCAGCAGATCTTTCTGAATCGACATTCAACCGCGCTGGTGGCTGCATTTCCGCTAAACTTGGGACTGATGATGGCTGCGGCTGTGGCTTCCTATTTTCTCGTAGAACAACCTTCCTTGCGCTTTCGGCAGCGCTGGGAAAAACGGCTGTTTGCGCGACTTGGAGACGAGAAGCGCTCGACACCGGCATCCGTACAGGGGGTTGACAAGATGGCGGACGTGCGTTAATTGTATTCAGTTTTCACTGAATGAGATTTTATGGCTCGCAATCAAACGTCCGAGTGGAGCGCGGCGTGCCGGAGCTTTATTGAAGCCGGTGGGCACACCACTCAATTGTTCGGATTAGGCCGGATTCTTGGCCAACTCTATGCTTTACTTTATCTCAGCCCACGCCCAATTTGTCTGGATGAAATCGTTGACGAACTCAAAGTAAGCAAGGCCAGTGTCAGCACAACAGTTCGTCAACTTGAACGCTGGACAGCGGTGAAACGGGTGTGGATTCGCGGCGATCGGCGGGATTATTACGAGGCGGAAACTGATTTTAATTTACTATTGAAACACGGGGTACTGGCGACATTGCGAAAGAAATTAGAAACAGCCGGAACGCAAATTGCAAAAGTTGAGATAGCTCTGCAAGCTGCCAGTTCAAATGGCAATCACGACAAAGACTCTGAAATTATTGTGGAACGCTTGAAAAAAGCTAAACAATTTCACGGACAGATCAACGGGCTGCTCGGCAATCCGTTGATTGATCATTTGTTGTAGTGTGAATAGTGGACGGCGGTAAGTTACCGCCACGTAAAAATGAGCGAACCTTCGCAGTCGGGAAGGACGAGTGAAACGGGCGCCCAGGCAACGACCGGGCCGGCACCTGAATGGCGGCAGCGTGTCCTGGAAGGTCGAGGGCGGAGGGTTGAGCGTGAGTGACAGCAGGACATTTCGATTTGAGAAGTTGGAGGTCTGGCAAGAGGCCATAGCCTACGCGAGCTTGGTTTACACATTGACCAAGAGCTTCCCAGCGGAAGAGCGCTTCGGGTTGATGACGCAGTTGCGCCGAGCCGCGGTGTCAATTTCTGCCAATCTCGCGGAAGGCACGTCACGAACGACTGGCAAGGATTTTGCACGGTTTATTGAAATTGCCTATGGATCACTGATGGAAACCGTCTCCGAGGCAACCATTGCACAACAGCAGTCGATGATTACGCCAGAACAATTTTACGAACTTCACCGGAAAGCCGATAAACTTGCCCGGATGCTCAGCGGCCTGCGCTCGTCCTTATTGCGCCCAAAACCTTAAACTCCCACCCTCGACACTCAGCCATCCTCTCTCCCATGCCCTCGACTCTCAACCCTCAACCCTCGTCTTCCGCATGGTACGCCATTCACGCCAAACCCCGCCAAGAATCAGTGGCGGTCTTGAGCTTGCAGCGAGAAAAAGTGGAGACGTTTTTCCCGCAACTACGTCGGAAACGGACCATTCGCCGGGTTCGCAAGTGGGTTACCGGCGCATTATTTCCAGGATATTTTTTCGCGCGGTTTAATGCCGAGCACTGCGGACGGTTA
>JBAXAT010000200.1:0-4294 GCA_037142335.1 Verrucomicrobiota bacterium
GCGCGCGCTGGACATGCACATCGAACACCGACAGGAAAATCGCCACCAGCGTCTTGTCGCCGACAGGCGTGATTTCGACGATCTTTCCGGTCGCCGGCGCGACAATTTTTTTTTCATCTGCCGGGATCTTTGCTTCTGGATCGCGGAAGAAGGAAATCGTGAATACCAGCAGCACCGCCGCAATCACTGCGACCGGCCAGCACCAACGCAAGCCGGTAATAGTGAGTGCTAGCAGAATTATGATCGCCCATTTCCCTTCGAGTAAAGTTTGTGCGGTAAACATAAGTTTTCCTAATCATCCTAACCGAATTAGAAATGCCGACAAGAGGTTTCTATTAATTGCGGATTGCGACAGCCTCGATTTCAATCAACGCGTCCTTAGGTAGACGGGACACTTGGACGGTGGAGCGCGCCGGGAAGTCGCCGGTAAAGTATCGCGCATAAACTTCATTCATCGCAGCGAAATGATTTAAATCGGCGATGAAGACAGTGGTTTTAACGACGTTACTAAAGCCAAGTCCCTGCGATGCAAGTACGGCTCTAATATTTTCTAATACACGCACAGTTTGCTCCACCACGCCTCCTGGCACAATCTGACCGGTTAACGGGTCGAGTGGAATTTGCCCAGCACAAAACAAGAAGTCTCCGGCCCAGACAGCTTGCGAATATGGGCCGACGGCTTTCGGCGCGGCATTAGTGGAAACGATTTTGCGATTCATAATTAATCCTTGTACCAGAACGTCAGCCAGGCTGCCGCACAAAATAACGTTAAGTCTTGCGCGAGCGCAATCAGGCCGACGTGGCGCGCTTCGTGGCTGCTGAAGCAGCCACAGTGAATGTCCAGATGCCGGACCACAGCTTGGACAATACCGACGAGAAACACGGCCATCAGACCGGTAATCAGTAGTGCGCTGGGTTTTTTCCAGAGACCAGCCATTAGCAAGCTGCCAGCCAGTACTTCAATCGACGGTAGGGTAATCGCTACCAAGTTTACCAGTGCGTCCGGTAGTAGACGGTAATTAGCGATGTCATTTGCAAAACCACTTGGATCCCAAATTTTTAATGTGCCGGCCGCCACAAACACGCCGCCCACCACCAACCGGAGGATGAAGTTGACAGCTCTCATGGTTTGGTGCCGGTTACGGTGGTCAAGTCGGCTTGGCGCCAAACGGTCCAGCCGTTTTGGAGGACGCGGACATTTCGGTAACCGAACGCGCGAAGCCGTTCCGTTAAGTGATGGCTGAGGTCGCATTCCACGCCGTCGCAGTAGGTCACGATGACTGTTTCCATCGTGAGCAGAGTGGCGATTTCTGGGTAGCGTGCGTTAAAATCTTCCACCGGTAAGTTAAAGGCCCCGGCAATATGGCCGTCTTTATAGTCAGCCGGGGCACGCGCATCCAAAAACAACGCAGCGCTAGACTGCCAGAGTTGCCGGGCGTCTGTGAGCGCAATGAAATCCGTTGGTTGCAGTTCGACTTTTGGTGGTGTGATGACTGGAAGTCGCCGTGGTGAAACAGTGTTAACCGCCAAGCCCAACACTGTGCCGGCACCGGCAATCAGTAGTGCCAGTAGGAACGTTCGCATCGTGCCGGACCGATTAGTTGTGACGGTACACGTTGATCGTGAGCGGAATTTCCGCAATCGGTTGTCGTGGGAAGTTGGTCTCGAACCTGATCACGCCGCTGACAGATTCCTTCGGCACTTTATCAATCACCGCCACGACCTCAAATGTTTTGCCATCGGCGGATGGATTGAGGTGGACTTTAACTTCGGCCACAGTGCAGGAGATGTTATTGATTTCAAGTTTCTGGCCGGCGGCGCCGGGGCTAACTAGTATGCGGCGCACGGCGGCATCCGTACCTTTCTGACCGGGCCAGCTTTCAGGATTGGGGATACCCCATACCAACTGTTGTGGTTGGATCACTAGGTCGCCTACAATTCGCCCGCTGACTGTGATCGTGAATAACGGCCGGTCGTCGTCAGCCCCCATTACATTAACAACATTATTAAACCGGCGCGCAGCGCCATCCGCGACGATTTCCACGCGCAATGCCACGGTGTTGGGTTGATTGGCCACTGGCTCAAGGTATGGATGTAGGTAAACGCCGTTTGCCTCGACCTTGGTGATTCCCATCGGTTTGCCGTCAGTGCGTTTGATCTGGATGACAAAGTTGGTTGTGACGCCGAGATGAACATTACCGACATCCAGCATCTGTGGATCGTAATCAAAGACTGGCACAATGTCCGTCTTTACCGTCAGCTGGGCGTTTGCGTTTTTCGGATCGTTGGATGGCACGGTAATGTGCTTTTCCATGGGACCACGCAGAGTATTGCCAACAGCCAGTGTGAACGACAACTCTGTTTTCTCGCCGGGTGCGAGCTTGTCCAACTTGAGCGCAGCGATGGTGCAACCACAAGTAGTTGTAGGTTTGCCTAAAATCAATGGTGCCGTGCCGGTATTAACAATGTTGAAGACGCCGGTCAATTGCTTAACCAATGACGTGCTGCCGAAATCGTACACCACTCTGTCGAATTGAATCTTTGGCCGGTTGCCGGCCGGTATTTCTGCCTTCGGGATCTCTTCAGCCTGACACATCGCCAAGCTAGTGGCGGCTGCGATTGTTGCGAAAAACTTATGTTTCATAATTGTACCTATTTATTCCAATCAGTACAGGTCGCTTAGTACCATAACAATATACCGCTTTCAAGCAGTGCAAGCGATTTTTGTCAGCAGTCGGGCGCAAACTATATTTTTGCGTTTAGTTTTATAGCGTTGTTTGTTATCAACCACTCAGTAATGTTTCGTCCCAAATTATTTGAAGTACTGCGCCGGTACAACCGTGCCACATTTTTTGCCGATCTCGCAGCCGGTGTTACTGTTGGTATCGTCGCGTTGCCGCTGGCAATCGGGTTCGCCATTGCGTCGGGCGTGTCACCGGAACGCGGGCTGTGGACCGCCATCGTTGCCGGGTTTTTGATTTCAGCACTCGGCGGCAGCTTGGTACAGGTTGGTGGGCCGACTGGGGCGTTCGTGCCGATTCTCGCCGGCATCGTGATGTTGTACGGGTATCAAGGTTTAGTGTTGGCGACCTTGATGGCCGGCGTGTTGCTGGTGTTGATGGGCGTGTTGAAGCTCGGTAACCTAATTAAGTTCATTCCATATCCGGTTACGGCCGGGTTCACGAGCGGGATTGCGGTGATTATTTTTATTGGGCAATTAAAGGAGTTTCTTGGCCTGCCGAAAGATTTAAAGTTGCCGGCGCACACCCCGCATCAGGTGGCAACATTAATTAAACACTTGCCGGAGGTCAATTGGGCCACCGTGGCAATTGGCGTGGGGGTGCTGGCGATTTTGATTTTCTGGCCGAAATCCTGGCGCCGCGTACCGGCCTCCATCGTGGCGGTCATCGTGAGTACGCTGGCGGTGGTCTTGCTGAAGTTGGACGTGACAACGATTCAGATGAAATTCGGCGAACTGTCGCGCGGGATCCCGGCGCTGGAGTTTCCGAAGGTGACATTTGACACGTTGCAGGCGCTGATGGTGCCGGCGTTTACGATTGCGCTGCTCGGCGCGATTGAATCGTTATTATCGGCGATGGTGGCCGACGGTATGATTGAAGCCAGACATGATTCGAATCAGGAATTAATTGGCCAAGGCCTAGCGAATATTGTCTGTCCATTTTTCGGCGGCTTTTCGGCGACCGGTGCGATTGCACGCACGGCTACCAATGTTCGCAATGGCGCGCGCACGCCAGTCGCTGGTATCATCCACAGCCTCACGTTGCTGGCAATCGTGCTAGTGGCGGCGCCGTTGGTAAAGTTTATTCCGCTGGTTGCGCTCAGCGGCGTATTGCTGGTTGTGGCGTTCCGGATGGGCGAGTGGGATAACTTCCCGGAGCTGTGGCACGGCCCAAAAAGCGATTTCTGGGTGATGGTAGCGACGTTTGTGATGACGGTGGTATTTGATCTGACGGTTGCCGTTGGCGTAGGTTTGACGATGGCGGCGGCGCTGTTTGTGCGGCGGATGGAGGAGATTTCGCAGATTAAGCTGGTTACGCCGGACAGCGACCTCGATATCGGTGGCGGCTCGATCCGCAATAAACAAGTGCCGCCCGGCGTGGTCGTTTACCGGATCGAAGGCCCGTTCTTTTTTGGCGCGGCAGAAAAACTGGAGGCGGCGCTGAACCGCTCTGACGATGTGCCGCGGATTGTGATTTTCCGGATGCGCAACGTGCCGGCCATTGATGCGACCGGGCTGCATGCCCTGGAAATCATGCTCGAAAAATTCCACCGC
>JBAXAT010000201.1:0-4291 GCA_037142335.1 Verrucomicrobiota bacterium
CGCGGGCGCAGGAGATTGTCGCCAATATCGTATTGCCGTTTGTTGCCGCCTACGCCTCCAGCAGACAAGACGACCGGTTGCGCGCGCAAGCCAAGGCCCAGTATGACGCGTTGCGACCGACCGGCGACAACAGCCTCGCGCGGTTGGCCACGCACCAATTGTTCGGCACCACGAGTGTGATGCGCCGGTATGTGCAGACGACCCGGCAACAGCAGGGACTGCTCCAAATTCTTCAGGATTTTTGCTTCAACGACAAGAGTGTCTGCCGGCAATGCCGGTTTGCGGCGCTGGCGCAGGGTGCGGCGGCTACGGGATCTTGTTGATCTGGTCTTTCAACTCTTGATGCCCGGCCGGTGTGAGCGGACGGATGACGCGCGAGTTGATTTTGGCTTTGTCAGTTGTCACGGTACCGGTGGGCACAGCGCCGGTCTCAATCGGCGGCTTATCCAACGGCGCGCGCTTGGTGGTGAAATTGGTCATCGGCAGTGTTTTGGATGGGACAATCGGGAAGGTGAGAGTGTTGAAGGCAACGTTTTTGGTCGCAACGGTCTGGTTGCGATCTGCAGTCTTACCTGAGATGGGTGCGACTGTCATGGGGCGAATCGTCTGCGGGATGGAATCGAACCGGATAGTGGGTAGTGCGACGGTTTGGCCGTTCACGTCGGCTTGTTTGTGCGCATCAATCTGGTCGAAGACGCCGGCCTTCGCGCCGGTTAGCAAGCCGGCGAGAAAGATTATGTAAAGCAGTGGTCGCATTCGATTTTCATCGTAAAATACTGAGTCTTGGAGAGTGAAGCAAGCTCGGCAATTTTGTGTCAGCCGCACAGTGGATTGTGGTTCGAAATAATATCTTGCCATGATGGTCGGTTGTGCTAAATTGCGAATCGCTCGCAGATCGAAGCAGTTGCAGTGAGATTGGTAGATTGTCAGTCAGGCTTTCAGTCCGGTGACAGTCCGAAACCCGCTAAGTGGGAACAGTCACTGAGACCTCCGTCCGCAGCAGAAAGAAAAAACATACAATGGCTACTAAGCTGTTCGTCGGCAATCTGTCATTCAACACTACTGAAGGGGCGATCCTTGACCTGTTCAAACAGGCCGGGAATGTCACCTCATGCGAACTGATCGTGGATAAATTCACGAACAAGTCCCGCGGCTTCGCGTTTGTGACCTTTGAAACTCAGGAAGCTGCTACCGCGGCTGTTAGTCAGTTCAACGGCAAAGAACTCGATGGTCGCGCCCTCACTGTCAATGAAGCCCGTCCCAAGGAAGACCGTCCATCAGGCGGTGGCTTCGGTGGTGGTGGCGGCCGTGGCGGCGACCGTGGTGGTCGTGGCGGCGGTGGTGGCGGTCGCGGCGGCCGGTACTAAACTGGTCTAAGCAATAACCGTATTCAACAAGCAGGCGTTCCGGGTAACTGGAGCGCCTGCTTCGTTTTTCACTGGCGGTTGGCCGTCAGATTGTGGAGATTGCCGGCAATGAACGGAGCAGTGACCAAGACTAATCGCTTGAACTTGCGCAATATGCTGGCCGCCTTCAAGCACCGTAACTACCGGCTGTTCTTTGCCGGGCAAGGTGTGTCGCTGGTCGGCACGTGGATGCAGAACGTCGCGCAAGGCTGGCTGGTATATGACTTGACTCGCTCGACATTTCTACTGGGCTTCGTCACTTTTATCAGCGCATTGCCGGTTGCAGTGTTCACGTTGTTGGCCGGTGTGGTGGCAGACCGTCACAATAAACGTACCATCCTAATTGCCAATCAGACAGCGGCGATGTTGCTGGCGTTTCTGCTTGCGACGTTAGTACACTGGCACGTCGTTACTATCTGGCATATTGCCGGCATTGGCCTACTCACCGGTATTGCCACTGCGTTTGACATGCCGACACGGCAAAGCTTTGTCGTCGAGATGGTTGGCAAGGAGGATTTACTGAATGCCATCGCGTTGAATTCCTCGATGTTTCACACAGCACGCATTTGCGGGCCGGCCTTGGCGGGGCTGCTGATTGCCTCGATTGGCGCGGCCGGTTGTTTTGCGTTGAACGGGTTGTCGTTTCTGGCGGTGATTGCCGGTTATGCGGCGATGCGGATGCCGGCACACGTCCCGGTTGTCAATGCACAATCATTTCGCCATGCCACAATGGAAGCGCTTCGGTATGTCTGGGGTGACCGTCACACTCGCGTTATCGTCGCGGTGTTGGCAGTGATGAGTGTGTTTGGGACATCGCACATGGTGCTGATGCCGGTATTTGCGCGCGAGGTGTTGCAAACTGGTGTGGTGGGTCTCGGTTACCTGATGGCGGCGAACGGTCTCGGGGCGTTACTTGGCGCATTGACGCTCGCGTCGATGGGCGAGCATCGGCATCAGCGCCGGCTGTTTTTCAACGGCTTGCTCGGTTTTTGCATAATGGTAGTGGGATTTGCGTGGTCGCGTTGGTTCTGGCTCTCTGTGGTGCTGATGGTGTGCGTTGGATTTTGTATGATAATTGCATTCGCGACCGCGAACACGTCCGTTCAAATGCGCGCACCAGATCATTTACGAGGCCGGGTGATGGGTGTTTTCTTGCTTGCGTTTATTGGCTTGAATCCATTTGGGGCACTACTAGCCGGCGCTTTGGCTCGTGCCACGAATGTATCAATCGCCACGACGCTGGGCGAATTGGTTTGCCTCGCGGTCGTGGTGGTTGCGAGGCGCTTGGTGCCACCTGAAAGTTTATCGGTCAAGACTGCGGACGACTAGTCGACTGTGACAAGGGAATATGTCGGAAATGTCACACGTGTAGCGCATCGTAGCGAGGTAACCCCATCCCATCAGGTCGGCCGCGTAAATGCCAGCGCACCAGTGCAGAATTGACTTGCCACTTATTCTGCCAGCGCTTGCTGGCTCCACACAGCAGACCACTGACAATCCAGTTTATGATTAATCGTACGGCCAGACCAGCTGTCAGTACGATGCGTGTAAATAATACATGGTTCTTGTCGAAGTACTGATAGCGTGATTGCCAGTATTCGATGCGTGCAGCGGTGGAGACCTGTTTTGTTGTCTGGCCTTGGCCGTGCCAGACGCGGACCTGTGGCAGGTGCATTACCTGCCAGCCGTGTCGTCGCGCTTGGAGACAGAAATCAGTTTCTTCAAGGAAGAAAAAATACCGCTCGTCCAAACCGCCAATAGCCTCCCATGCTTCCCGCCGGATCAGCATAAATGCACCTACGACACTTTCAACCGCCACCGGTTCTGTAAATGCTTGCTCTTTCCCAGGATACCGCTTTGGCCAGAGCCGTCGCAAGAGTGATTTGTTGAGCAACTCCGTTGCCAGTGTCGGCCAATTGGCGATTGAATTCTGACGCGTACCATCCGGGTTTAATAACTGCGCGCCAGCTACGCTGCAGTTGGGATGCGCCTCAAGCCACGCCACCGCCATTGCTAACGCTTCTGTCTGAACGGCAGCATCGGAATTCAACAAGAGTAGAAACCGCCCAGTCATCTTCTTGGCGGCTAGGTTATTGGCTCGTGCGAAGCCGAGATTGCCTGATATGTGGATGTAATGGACTACCGGGAACCGTTGCGGGAGGATTGTCGGCGTGTCGTCGGATGAGCCGTTATCAACAACGAAGATTTCCTTTCGCAACGCATCAGAACTGCGTTCCACCGATTCAACGGCGGCGCACGTCAGCGCGCAGGTGTTGCGGGTGACGATGATGACGGAGAGGTCAAACATGTAGTGTTAGCTAGGGCTTCGCGTACTTTAATATAACGAGTCAGACAGGTAAAGGCGGTTTGCCAGGCGAGGTAGAAACCGACCCAACCATCGCGAAAACCGCCTCGGATCAGGTAACAGCGTATGAATCGCCAGAGCGGGCGCACCGCAAAATCAATCATCCCGGGCCGGTACCCTTGGTCGAGCTTGTTTTTCGCAAAGTAATCGGTGTAGAGGTTGATTTTTGCCAATTGGCATTCCAAGTTTTCCATGCTGTAGTGAAGTAACTCGCCGCGCAACCGTCCGACATTGCCGGCTACAATGAGCTTGTCGTGCGGATCAACGCCTTGCCACGTGGCAAGGCCACGTTGCCAAAGACGTGTTTGTCGGTCGGGATACCAGTCGCCATGTCGGATCCAACGACCAAGGTAAAAGGTGCATCGCGGAAAACTGTATGCCGCATGGTGCTTTGTCGCCTGCGGATTTGAAAAAAGTCTCGCCAACTCTTGTTGCAACTCGGGCGACACCACCTCATCGGCGTCCAAGCCAAGGATCCATGGCTGCGTGACTTTGGCGGCGGCAGAGTTTTTCTGGGCAA
>JBAXAT010000202.1:0-4284 GCA_037142335.1 Verrucomicrobiota bacterium
GCAAAGATTCGACTTCATGCACCGTCGCCAGGTTTTGGCGCGGGACCGGCACGGCGCCGAGACTGGCGGCGTAAATCTCGTAGGCAAAAATCATTACGGCCTGCGCGAGGTTGAGCGATGGATGTTCAGAGGCTTGTGGGACGCTGGCGATTTCCTGGCATTGGCGTAACTCGACATCACTAAGCCCGGCTTCTTCCCGGCCAAAGACTAGACCGACCCGGTGCTTTTGCGACAACGACGCAATCTTACCGGCAGCTTCCCGGCAGGTGAGCACTTGGGGAAATTGAGCCCGGCGTTTCCGGTGCGTAGTGCCGATGAGCCAATGCAAGCCGGCGGTTGCCTCTTCCCAAGTCGGTACGGTGCGGGCACTGGCAAGTAAATCGCCGGCACCGTGCCCCATCATCGTGGCCTGCATGCTGGTCTTGAACTCGACGCCGTTGACGACGACTAGATCGGTCAGCCCCATCGTTTTCATGGCCCGCGCTGCCGAGCCGACGTTGCCGGCAGTAGCGGGTTCAACAAGGATGACAGTGACATTTATCAGATTTGGTAATGCACCAAATGTCAGGACCGGTTCCGGATGGGTTTCGTGTGGTTTTCTCATCGCTCTAAAATAATTGTAACTGGCCCGTCATTAATGAGTTCAACATTCATCATCGCAGCAAAACGACCTTCGGCAATCGTCAGGTTGGTTGCGGCACGTAAACGTGCCATAAAGTCGCAGTAAAGTGATTCAGCGTCTGCCGGTGGCATGGCACCGGAAAAGCTTGGGCGCGTGCCTTTTTCAAGCACTCCGTAAAGGGTGAATTGCGAGACGATTAGCAGTTCGCCGGCAATATCGGTAACACTGCGATTCATTTTGCCGGTATCATCAGGGAAAATACGCAGTGCTAACAGTTTGTTAATCAACCAGTTTGAGGTGTCAGGTGTATCGGTTTTACCGATGCCTAGTAACACCAACAGGCCGCGATCTATTTCGCCAATAATTTGGCTATTAACGCTTACTGTTGCGTGAGTTACACGCTGAATAACCGCTTTCATTATGCTGCTGGCTTAGCGTGGCTCAGTAACCACTTGTAAAGCTTTGGATTAGTGTATGTTGCAGACCAAGAATCGTGGGCAGCATTTGGATAAGTAGTGAATTGCACCTTGCCGCCACATTGGCGAAGTGCGGTAACCATTTCGGCTGATCGCTCGTGTGAAACAATGCTGTCTTTTTTACCGTGAAACACCCAGACCGGTAGGTGCTTGATGCGTGACGCTACCCACCAATATCCACCGCCACAAATTGGCACAATTGCGGCAAAACGATGAGGAAATTCCAGTGCCAATGCCCATGTTCCAAATCCGCCCATACTCATGCCGGTAAGGTAGATACGTCGTTTGTCTACGCGGTACAGGCGCTCAATTTCATCAAGCAATGCCGCCAGCGCATCTGGTCGCCACCAATCATTGGCCGGACATTGTGGCGACACAACGATGAATGGGAATCGCTGGCCTTGTGCGATTAATTTTGGCGGTCCGTGAACCTTGACGAGTGCCAGATTGTCCCCGCGTTCGCCGGCACCGTGCAGGAAAAGTAGCACCGGCCATTTCTTTTTCGGTTGTTCCGTGTAACCGTCTGGTAACGACAGCAAATACTTGGTTGAAATCGTCCGCGTGATTTTGCGGTGAAGTTTGCGTGCGATTTGTTTCATGACCGATAATTTAGCAGGAATGACCGGCCAAGCAAAGCGCGAGTTTTTTAGTGTTAATTTTTGGTAACAAAATTTATTTGACAGATTGCGAGATTTTGGGCAAAAGACACTTATCGGTTGTTCATTCATCGCGAGTGGTGAGCAAGCGTTAGAAAAACGGGTCTGAAGTTGGGCGAGAAAAACACAAAATTTGCAGTTGATTTAATTTTGGGTTCTTGTGGAAAAATTAGGCTTTTTCCGAGAATGCCAGTCCGTAATTTTTCAGCATCTTTTCCTTTGCATAAGCCAACGACTTATGCTAAGTTTCGGCATCGGTGAGGGTGAGAGTTCAAAGCGGTGATCAAAGCATGTTCGTGTTCACGATGATACGGACTGTGTTAAATCCAAAATAGTTCCGGCTTTTGTAGAAAGCGGATAGTTTTTATGTTGGGAATTTGCACAGAGTTGTGAGGGTGAGAAACAACGTACAATGTGAGATTGTTTTGAAAAAGTTTGCGACAAAAAAAGAAAACCAGAACCACGTGATTTGCGCGGGTGTGTGGGTTTCTTCTGTCATCTGTCTGGTGCCGCTGATTGCCGCGCCGCAGATTGCTCCAGTCGCAAATTTCCTACAGGCCACCACCGCGATTACCACCAACGCCTCGCTCACCAATCAATTTAACAATTTGGACAGCAACACTTTCAACTACGGTCTGGCTCACACCCTCACCTACCTCGCGACCTCTAAATCGCAAGGCCAGTCCTGGTTGATCCTCGCCAACACTGCCGGCACTGACGCTAGCCTCACCCGCACCCCGTCCGTGCCCGGCAGTGGGGGCAAACATCGCCAATCGTTACCAGTCATGAATAGCCGTGAACAGGCGGAAATCGGCGTGACTTAATGAACGCCATCCGGCAACAACGTTCAGGATGTGGCGCGGTCGCGACGGGCTGGGCTTGGCTGGTGGCGAGTGGGTTATTGTTGTGCGCCAGCCTTGCGCCGGCACAATACGCCACGCAAACGTTTCTTTACAGCAACACCTCCACCAATGTCGGGTGGTCGGTGTCTTCCAATGCCTGGACAGGCGGGGTGCCGTGGACTAACGGTAACCTCGCTGTCTTTTCGAATGGCGTCGGTGGCGGGATCCCGACGGCGACGGTGTATGCGGTTAGCACCTACGGAGTCAGCTTCCAAAGGTACAACGGCGTTTACTTCTTTCAGACCGGGACTGGCGCGTTGACCAACGGCGCCGGCGGGATTTATTCCGCCAACGGCAATTCGATGACGTTCCGAAGCGATTTTGTCATGAGCGCCAATCAATCGTGGATGATCAACAATGGCGCGACCCTCACCGTGACCGGCCTCATTAGTGGCGCGGGCATTCAGTTGACCATTAGCGGCGCGGGCGACGTAAAGTTGAACAGCCCGGCCAACAGTTTCAGCGGCGGGCTGGTGATCAACAACGGCACGCTGACCGGCACCGGCGGCGGCACAGTGTTGGGAACGGGACCGATCACGCTCGGCACGGTCGTTCCGACCAACGTTCAGGATGGCATGCAGGCAATTCAAACGGTGGTGATTGCCACGCTGAACGTGAACGCCGGCGCCGCGAACACCACCACGACCGCCGGCAACTTGACCATCAATGGCGGCGCGGTGCTTCAGTTGAACGATCAAGTGAACATCACCAACACACTCAACGCCGGCACGTTGGCGCGGCAGGGTACCGGCACACTCGTGGTCATTGCGGCCAACCTGGGCACGCGCGAGCAGATTTATTTCAGCGGCGGCACCAGTCTCAAAAACGGCATCCTCGCGCCGTGGCTGGTAACCAGCGCCAACAACGGCGACTTTCTGACCTATGGCGCGAAAGGTCTGACAAATGCCACATATACGATCACATTCGGTGCGAACAACGTCGTCAGTACCAACGCCCTCACGACTTTGGCAGCACCGCAAGCGGCGTACGCGCTTAAGCTCGGGGCCAACCTTAACCTCAACGGCAACGCCCTGACTATCGGCGACGGCACAACGGCCGGGCTGATTCTGAACAGTGCTAGCATCACCAACGGTGGCGCAGCGGCGTCGCTGACGTTTGGCACGGCGGAGGCGCTGGTATACTCGGCCAACACCGGGACGATTGGTGTGGGAATTTCCGGGTCGAGCGGCTTGACCTTTTTTGGCGCCGGCACGCTGGTCATCTCAAACCAGAACCTTGTGGACGGTCCGATCACCATCAACGGCGGCACCGTGGTCCTCTCGCCGACAGCCGATCTCACCTACACCAATAACATTGCTGGCCCGGGCAACCTGACGAAGGACGGTGTCCGAACGCTGATCCTCACCAACGGCCTCATTTTGGGTAACAACCTCAACATCAATGGCGGCACGCTGAACCTCGGCGCCGGCACCTCGGTCGTCAACACGCTCGGCTTCAATGGTGGCAACAACACACTGGTCATCAGCAACGGCGCGGGTGTTTACCCCCTCAACAACTGGACCATCGGCGGCACTGGAACCAATACGGTCATCGTGACCGGGGCCGGCTCAATGCTGACCAATGGAAATAACGGCGTGATCAGTTTGAACGGCACGGGCAACGGCATG
>JBAXAT010000203.1:0-4238 GCA_037142335.1 Verrucomicrobiota bacterium
CAGCGCACCAGCGCACCAGCGCACCAGCGCACCAGCGCACCAGCGCACCAGCGCACCAGCGCAATTCAAGCGCGACGGTAGAAAAACTCTTCTTTTTTCAAGCCGGATCTTCTTTTGCGGTAGACTTTTTTGGTTTCGATCTGCGCTGCGTTTCGGTCCGGGCACACCGTTCACATTCCCGTGCTATCCGCACCGGTTCCTGCAGAATCCGGGAAGACTCCCCAATGCGCTGCGGCGATTCCCGCGTTCGCTGGATTCGTTCCCGCGCAGTCGGGATGAGCTCCCGCGATGTCCTGACCGGTTCCTGCGGAATCCTGACCGGCTCCCGCGCTGTGGGGGAAGCTCCTCACGACACCGCACCGGTTCCCGCGCAATCCGCACTCTTTCCCGCGCTGTCCGAACCTCCTCCCGCGAAATCTGGAGAGGCTCCCGCGAAATCCGATGGAGCATTGCAGGACACGGAACCAGCTCCCGCAACGATAGTTACGTCATGAACAAGAAAGTTGTCATTCTGAGCTTGTCGAAGAATCTCTGCTGTCATGAGCAGACGAAAACGACTGAGACCCTTCGAGAAACTCAGGGTGACATATCCGAGAGAACAACCAACCCAAGAAAGGAATACACCCATGCCTGAGTCCAACGTCCATTTCCCATTAGCCGTCCTGTTGCGGGACGGGGAAGCCATCTGCGATGCGGCGGATAAATACGCCACGGATTTGGGTGCCCGGTTACCGGCGGGGTACGCTGCCGGGGCGCGCACTTTGTTGGGCACGGTCAGCACCGGTGACGCCGCGCAAAAGGGCGGCGCGGCGACGGTGGGTACGTTGACGCAGGAACAGAACGCCCAGATCCAAGCGGTGCAGGACAAGTTGACCGGTGCCCGCGACACCGCGAAACGGGCGTTCAAAGGCAACGACGTGAAACTGCGCGAAGAGTTTCAGGTGGGCGTGAACAAGCCGAGCGACTTGGCGAGCGTCCTGCAACGGGCGCGCATCGTCCTCGCCGCGTGCCAGAACGCCGACAACGCGACCGCGCTGGCGGCCAAAGGCTGGGTGGCGGCGGACACCACGGCGTTTGCGGCGGCAGTCGAGGCGTTGGACGCAGCCGACGACACGCAGGAAACGGCGAAGGCCGGCAAGAAGGGAACCACGGCAGATCGCAACCAGCAAGCAAACGATTTGTACGAACATCTGCTGACGATCCAGAACGCGGCGAATCTTCAATGGCCGCAACGTGACGGCGCGAATATCGCCGTCCGCGCCGAGTTCCGGTTGGACACTTTTCCGCCCAGCGGCGGGCCGAAGAAGAAACCCACAACCACACCGGCAACACCACAGACGCCGGGGAAGTAGGAGAATAATGGTAATCAGGACTAAGAGGAAAATTTTTCTGAGAGTCTGGCAAATCGCATCTAGTGCTATTTTGCTTTTTATTTGCACCGCGAGTTGGGGGAGTGGCATTGACACAAAAGTCTTTTATGGTGGCTTTGCCTTTGCAGGTAAGGCGAGCGAGGTCGAGAAGAATTATCCGATTGCGGTCAAATTAAACGCAGCTGACGCACAGGCAGAAAGTTTTTTTGGAGCGCAGGCAAGAGACTTTTTTAAAGTGAACGCCAACAGTTTCTCGAAAATCGATCTTCAGTTTGGTCTTGCCCGCCCCGAGGACACACCCTTAGTTCTCGCTCTGGCACTGACTGACGAAAAGGTTTTGCGTGAACAGTTGGGCAGCTTTCACAAACTTGTTATCCAATTGGGATTCGAGTTGTTGGTTCTTGATTTCCGTGCCATGGAAGTCGCTGTGTCTCGTCCAATTTACATCGAATTGATTGATGCTAGCCGGGTTTCCTTCTCTGATGAGGACGTGGTCTCACGGATGCGCAAAATGATCGAGGGAAAGGATTCACAATTGTTCTCGACCATTTTGAAAAAGGCCGGTGATTTTCAGATTCGCGGAAGGAACCAGAGTACCCTGCAAATTCGCGCGGTGTCTGTTGGCGAGAAGGCACTTCCGTTCTTACCGGATGCATACCGGCAGAGCACAAACACCTATGCACAGGCAATTGCGCAGCAGTTTGGAGCTTTGCTTGCCGGGGAAGCCGGCTTGGCAATGCTGCCTTATGCGAAAGATGCCTTAAACAGCAAGATGTCTTTGCGGTTTGCAGATGCTTCAATGGTGCAGTTCAAAATTCCATCACCCACTTTTGCCGTTGATGTGGATTTGAAGGGATACAAGAAAATTCTCGATAAGAGTACGGCTGCCGAGTCGCTATGGCTTTACGGAGCATTCTTGGGACTTCGCATTTATGAGCCGGAATTCAACGTGGAGTTCTTCAACGCTCCGGTAAAATTTGGGGTCCCAAAAGTCGTGCCGGCAAGTCAGCAAACAGTGGATGAATTCCCCATCGTATCCGAGGCGCTTCAAGGCGCGTTTCTTGAAGCTATTCAACAAATGCAGAAGGACAAAAACACAAAAACAAAGGTGCTAAACAAATGCAAACTATGATTCGATCCATCCTTATTCTAACTGTTTTGGTCAGCTCGACATTGTGTTCGATAGAATGCAGCGCAGAAATTGTAAAAGGCAAAGGCAAGGGGGAAATCGTCTATAAGGGGGTATTCAAACAAGGCTCAGTAGAGGAGCGAGCCGCGATCACAGAAGCTAAAAAAAATGCGCTTTCCCGATACGCTGCTAGTTTTGACTCAGCTCGGTTCGAGCTTTACCAGAAGATTGAGGGCGAAGTTGTTGCTGACATTGATAGATATGTGATGGATTACACTGTCGTTAATCAGTCAACGGACACAACTTCACGGCGCTACACAGTCATCATAGAGGCTTCAATCAATGCAACGTTAATTGAAGCTGCCATTCAAAAGTCGTCTGGGGCGGCGGCATCTGCCGTCGCTGGCACTGGAAAGCCTAGTGGTGAAAGCGACTATATCACATTTGTGTTTGTTGCTCGCGAACTCGCCTCCCGAAAAGCTTTCGATGCGAAACGTACCGCCGTTGAAATAAACGAATCGTCTAATACGGGTGCTGAGAAGACCCAAATATCGGACGATGGGCAATCTGCCAATCGGTCATTAGAGAAATCGAGCATCACCAAAAAAACTACTGGCGGCAATACGGAAACCAAAGCAGACGAGCTTGCTTACCGGGTTAACACTGTCACCGAAGTGGATAATGCCGTGAATTCCGTTCTGACTAAGGCCCGGTATGAGACAGTCGATCCGACGGATGCGGGTCTTGATATTCAATCATTCAAGAAAGACTTCAGCAGTGGTGATGACATTAGTGTAGAGACTCGTAAGGCGGCCACCAAGACTCTGAAAGAAAAGGAAGTTCGATACCTCGCCATCGCCAATATGGACGTTGGATTGCCGGACAAAGATGCGGAAAGCGGCATGATGCGAGTTTACGTCACGGTCACAGCTAAGGTTACAGATTTGAAACCAAAATTCCCGAAAGCGATTGCTTCCATCGCTGGCAAACCATACGCAGGCTTGGGGCCGGATGCGCAGGTTGCCAAGAAGAACGCACTTAATGACGCGGCGATGCGTTCAGCGGCAGAGTTGGTGGATCAACTGCGAATGAAAAATGTAAATTGACAATCTCACTTTTGCGCAAAGGGCGCAGAACTCGGTAAACCCAAACCAACAACAGAAAGAAGGAAGACAGATGCAGACAAAACTCAAATGGACAATGCTTTGTGCAACTATCGCATTGTCGCTATCTCTCACAGCCCAATCCAATGCGCAACTTGGCGGGTTCGGCAAGGCCAAGGATAATTCTGGTGGCGGCGGTGGTGACGTAGGTGGCTACAGTAAAAAGGTTGATGAGGCTGTGCAAAAAGGGTTAACGGCTCGCAAACTTTATTACAGTGCACAAGACAAGCTGGCCCAGGCTTTGGGAATCAAGACAGATGCTTTTACGAAGGCATCTGAGGCACTTGAAGCTAAAAAGGGCGCTTCTTCATCGGCGGTCATGGATACGATGAAAAGCCAAAATGTTAGCGACGGCGCCAAGCAAATCAGTGATTCGTTGAATGCAGAATCCAAGGAGCTTTCGGCTGAAGCTAAGAAGAAGTTTGCCGAAGGTGGCGGAGAGTTCATCAAGGGCGTTCTTGCTGAATCGGAACTTGTGACACAAGTGACCGGTTTGGTTAATGAAGGCAACAGTCTTGCGCAATCTGCAAGCCCTCTTGAAAAGGTGAAAGTTCTTGGGTTGGTAAAACCGGTTGC
>JBAXAT010000204.1:0-4224 GCA_037142335.1 Verrucomicrobiota bacterium
CATTTAGCGAAAGTTTATTAGACTGCCCCATTCCCAACCGCAGTTGATGATAAATATCATAGTAGAACACTCGCTCTCTAACGATAGCCGCAAGCTCATAGGTATTAGCAAGCTTGAAGAATGGTGCATCAACTTTCCCAGCCGCCCACTTGATGAGGTCAATGTATTCTCTGGGAATCGCGCTGCTTCCATCACAGCAACAACTCATAGCCCCGATCCTTTTAACCTCTTACCTTCGGTTTCAAGATAGCCCTTGTGCGTTTCTTCAGTCTGCTTTGTTATATCAATGGACTCTTTATGCGCCTGACGCTCAAGGTCGTAGTCGATGTAATCTAAGGTCACCCGCCAATCCCAAAATAGTTTGTGATCAGAAGTAGATTTCGCCTGACAGTAGCAAGTAATTTTCCGATTGCCTCGCTCGACAACCTGATGCTTGACAGCGTTTAGTCCATTGGTTTCGCCGTATTTCTTTCTGAGTGCTGCTGCGAGCATCGCTTGGTCATCATCGCAGCGTTCGGAATTGATACAATCCCCTTCAGCCAACAACCGATAAATGATTCCGGTCTTCGGTGTGGCTAAGAAATAATATCTAGTCAAACCTTGAACCGGCGTCGGTGGGTTAATTCCATACATTGGAGTTCCATCTTCAAGCGAGGCTGCAACCGGATACTGCGACAGATTAACTTTCCCACCTAAGTTCACGCCAAACGCGCCAGTAATATTCTGTTGTTCCCAAAGTGCCCGTTCAGGCGTAATCCACTGGTCTCCAGATTTAATAAGACCCTTCGCCTTTTGGCTTGTTTCGTATGCTTCTAGTTCGCTTTGCGCATTTATCCGCACTGCCTCGCGTTTCTTTCCGATTGCCTCGGTATACTCCTGTGCAAGTTGCGTTCTTTCATAAGCGGTCTCATCTGCCAAATGTCCCGAATATTTTAAGAACACCTCCGTAACAGATGATCCATCATGGATATTTGACAATTCACGCAACCGCTGATCGGCAGTTTCGCGCAATCCGGCAATCACGGTCGCTTTCTTTTTTTGTAAATCAGAGACGGATAAGTATTCGACATCTGTGGATACAATCTCGACAGGTTGCCTGAAATCACCAGCCGCAAAAACCAATGTAAATATGCCGTCTCCACATCCGACCACGTCATAACGGTGTCCCGCCTCAAGGGATAGCTCAGCAGGTTTGAGTTTAGCCGTGTCGAGGCTATCAAGAATCGGGTGAAATAGAGCAACCTTGTTATTTTCCCGCTCGCGGATCACAACTTGACGCCCCAGTGTGTCTTTGAATGCCATTATCGCTAGAGCCTTTTTACCGGTTGTCAATTCGCAGACGATCACAAGCCCATCTGCGGTTTTCCCTAGTGACGAATAAACCTCACCGTGCTTCAGTGGCTTGAATGGGCTAGTCAGCTTTTGGGGAACAGATATGGGTTTCTTTACCCAAGCGTAACCAAGCAGTGTGACATTTGTCTGTCCCGTCTGATTTTCTACGGTTGATTGCCCATGGGTTGACGATCCGCTGAACGTCAACGCAGCAATGGTGAGGATGGCAAACATGGATGATCGCATTTTCAGAACTCCCATGATCTAACGATTACAGATTATTCTTTCAGAGTATCAGATGTCAATATTCAACGACCTCGTCCAAATCTCAGTAATTCAAGAAAGAGGTTTTGTTAATTGATCAAGTTTCTTGCCGTGTCAGCTGGCCGGCGATTCGTGATCGAATCGGATGAGGCAGTGGCCGTAATCGATGACAGGTTTGCCAGGGGTTGGTTGGAAACGTGGCGGGATCCGGTAGAGCCGGCCCCGGCCTTGTTCGACTAAACCGGCGGCAGCGAGAATCTGCATATGCTTGCACGCCGTCGAGACGTTGCAACCGACAAGCTTGCCCAGTTCGCTGGCCCCCATCGGTTCGCCGGCGGATAAAATCTTCAGCATGTTCCACCGCTTCAGACAACCGATGGCTCTGACGAGGGCGTTGCAGGAAAGCAGGGAAAGACTGGGAGAATTTTGTATTGAATCGCTCATTTTGATGCCTTGTTTGTTGATTTTCACTGGATTATTGCAGATCAGAACCTCGCTGACAATGTTAAAAATGAGAATAATCGCGTTAATTACGATGATGACCGCGTAAATAAGTAGAATACCTATGATAAATTGGAGAATTACTGCGTCTCTAATAAGATTAATTACGTAAATAAGGAGAATTACCACGTAAATAACGAGAATTACCTAGTAAATAACGACAATGACTTCGTAAATTACACCGATGACTTCGTAAATTACTCCGACATTGACGAGAATACAGTCGGCGTTGACCATCCGCTAAAGAATCAACACGATTTTGCCGCAGGCGCCGGGCTGGAGCACGGCGGTGTGGGCGCGGGCGGCATCGGCGAGGGCGAATTGCTGATTGACCACCGGACGCAAAGTGCCATTGGCGAGACCGGCTTCGAGTGCGGCATGGATGCTCAAGAGTTCGTCGGGCGTGGAGTTAAATAGGAAGACGCCGGTAACGCTGGCTTCTCGGCGCATGATTTCGCGCGGGTTGATTTCGATACTGCCCTGGTTGCCAATCACCACCACTCGGCCATTCCTGCCCAACACCTCTAAGTCGCGTGTTAAATTCACATTGGCCAACATTTCTAAGACAATATCCACGCCGCGCCCGACTGTGAGATCGGCCAGCGGATCGAGGTAATTCGGTTGCCGGTGATCGAGCACAACGAGCGTGCCTTGTTCGCGGACGATGTGTAAACCGCGTTCCGAACCAGCTGTGGCAATCACGCGTAAGCCGAGCGCCAACGCTAACTGGACCGCCGCCAAGCCGACGCCGCCGCTCGCACCGTGGATGAGCACGGCCTCGCCGGGTTGCGCGTGCGCCTTATGGACGAGCGCCCGGTAAGCTGTCGCGTACGGCACGTTGACCGCTGCGCCTTGTTCGAAGCTGACACGATCGTTTAACCGGTGGACTTGCCGGCGGTCGCATATTGCGAGTTCGGCGTAGGCACCGAGCGCGCGCCCAGCTAGTGTGCCGCCGATATAAACCCGGTCGCCCACGCGCCATTCCGGGACTTGCTCGCCGACAGCTTCGACAATACCGGCTGCGTCTGAACCCGGGATGTATGGCAAGGTCGGCAGTCCGCCATAGTTACCGGCTCGGATGTACGTGTCTACGGGATTAACGCCACTGGCGCGGATTCGGACACGCACTTGCCCGGCGGCCGGCACCGAATCTGGCAGCGTTTCGAGTTGCAAAACCTCTGGCGGTCCGAAGTGGTGAACGCGAATCGCTTTCATGCCGGTCGCCGATTTTTCAACTTGGTGGGATTGCGGCTGGCGGATTGGCGCGCGCCAAAATCTCATCAGTCAGCGACCGGTAAACCATCGCAGCGTAGGAGCCGGAATCGTAGACAGTGATTGGCTTGCCAAAGCTCGGGGCTTCGGCGAGTCGAACGGTGCGCGGAATGAGAGTCTTGAACATCTTTTCTCCAAAATGTTTTCGGACTTCGTTGACGACTTGTTGGGCGAGATTGGTGCGGCCATCGTACATTGTCATCACTACGCCGATGAGTTCGAGATTGGGGTTGGCACCGCTGGTTCTAATTTGGTTGATGACCCGCGTGATGACAGCCAAGCCTTCAAGTGCGAGGTATTCGCATTGAATTGGCACGAGGACACGGTCCACTGCGGCAAGCGCATTCATGGTCAAAATGCCGAGCGACGGCGGACAATCAATGAGGATGTAGTCGTACCGGTCCGATTCCCGGATTGGGAGCAATGCATTACGGAGGCGTTGCACATAATTTTCGGTGCGCGCCACATCGACTTCAGCGACGGCAAGATCAACTTCACTGGGAATAATATCGAGGTTGACGATGCCGCTGGGACGAATCGAATCCGCGAGCGACGTCGAGCCGAGCAATGCTTGATAGACGCTGCCGCCGGAAAGTTTTTCGAGGCCAAGCGCGCTGGTGGCATTAGCCTGCGGATCGAGATCAATGAGCAGCGTGCGTTGGCCGCGTTCCGCTAGACAGGCGACGATACTGACAGCAGTCGTAGTTTTTCCGACGCCACCTTTTTGATTTGCTAGGGCGATGCTGCACGCACTCATATCGAAAGCTTATAACGGAAGCGGCCGGTGACGGCAATGCGAAATCTTGCGTTTACAGGAAGCGCATGCTAATTTCCGCGCACTAATGGACGGCGGGT
>JBAXAT010000205.1:0-4216 GCA_037142335.1 Verrucomicrobiota bacterium
CCTGTCCGGTTGTCGGCAGGTAAAACTTGGCGATGAGATTCGCCACCGTAGTCTTGCCACTACTAGTCTGGCCGACCAGCGCCACGGTCATGCCTGGCGCAACGACAAAACTCACGTCCTGCAATGCAAACCGGTCGGGCACGTAGCAGAATGCGACGTGCCGGAACTCCACCCGCCCTTGCACTTGCGCCAACGGTTGCGCCGCCGCGTCATCCTGCCAGTCAGGCGGTTCATCGAGGAGCTTGAACACGCGTTCCGCGCCGGCCATCGCCGTCAATGCTTGGTTGTAAAGATTTCCAAGAATCGGGATCGGCGAGAGAAACAGATTGGCAAGGAAACCGAGTTTGATCACATCGCCCAGCGGGAGCCGGTGTGTAATCACCTGCCAACCAGCCAACCCCAGCAGCACGGCAGTGAAAAGCTGGCCGTGTAGCTCAAGCAACGGTAGAAATACCCCGCTCGCCCGCGCTACGCCGAGATTGTACTTCGAGTGATCGGTCACCAGTTCCCGGAAGAAACTCGCATTCAATTCCTGACGGGCGAAGCCTTGGGTCACGCGGATGCCGTTGACCGATTCGGCGAGCGTGGAGGTGATGCGCGAAAAACTTTCCTGCACCGCCCGGTTAGCGTTGCTGAGTTTCCGTCGGAAATGCCGATTCAATATCCACAGTGCCGGCGCCATCGCCAACAACACCAGAAACATCAGCCAATCGTAATACAAAACTGCCAGCCCGGCAAAAATCATCTGTCCGCCCTGCACCAGCGACACAAACAGTACATCCTGGACGCCCACCCGCACGGCATCAGCGTCGGAGGTGATGCGGCTGATCATCCGGCCGAGCTTGGTGCGATTGAAGAAGCTCATCGGCATCCGCAATAAGTGCTGAAAGATATCGCGCCGCAAATCCTGCATCACTGCCTCACCGAGTTCGAGTGCCAGTCGCATCCGGAAATGAAACGAGATTTGTGTCGTCAGCGCCAATACCAGAAACGCGACCGCCCAGCGGACCGTACCCGGTAGGTCGTGCTTCGTAATCGGCTCGATCACTTGGCCGATCATCCACGACAACATCAGCAACTGGAGTGAACGGAGGGCGGCTAGCAGGAACAACCAATTCCGTTTCCCAACATACGGTCGCGTGTAAGTCAACAACCGGCGGATCAAACCAAAGTCCAGCGGTAGTTGCTGGGCTTCGTCGTTCGCTTCCCGGTGGAAGTGGGTGATCGTTGTCGTAACTCCGCGGCGAGCGGGGCCAACTTCTGGCTTTACATGGGAGGTCGGTGTGGTCATGTTCGCGCGCAGAGATTGATAACCAGTGAACCACGCCCCCGCAAGCCCAGATTCCGTCCGCTGCAATCGGCGGCGAAATTGCCGGTCACGATGCCAGGCCGCTAGACCATGATCGGATTGAAACGACAGACTGTGCAAGTGGTCGCTCACGATCCAAGCTGGGCCACACTTGCCGCCGCCGCTTGTCACGAGATGCAACGTGCCGGTGGCGATCTCCTTGCCGACGTCCAACATGTGGGCAGCACGGCAGTGCCGGGTTTACCGGCGAAACCCATTCTTGACCTCACTGCCGGCGTGCGAACGCTGGAGGCGATTCCTGAGATTATTCGACGACTGACCGCCATTGGCTACCTCTACCGTGGCGATGAGGGCGATGCTGGTGGGCACTTATTCCTACGCGAGTCCGCACCGGATATCCGCACGATCCACCTGCACGTGGTCGAATACAACGGAAACCAATGGAAGAACGACCTACTCTTCCGTAATCTGCTCCGGCAGGATGCTCAACTGCGGCAGCAGTACGCGAAATTGAAACAGCGACTTGCCGGAGAATTCGGCAATAATCGAAAGGCGTACACGGCCGCTAAAAAGGAGTTCATTCATGAAGTATTGCACAGTCACACGAAGGCCCAACCACTCGAGCGAACGGATCTGCGTCCGGTCGCTGAGCTGAATCGTTTGACTACGATGCGCCCAACCATCAGACAAGCCAAGCCGCAAGACAGTGAGAATGTGGCCGGCATACTTCGCGAGGCGGCACAATGGTTGGAGCAGCGCGGGATGGCTTTGTGGCGAGCTGATGAGCTGTTGTCATCACGGATCGCTGCCGACGTCGCTGCCGGACTGTTTTTTATCGCTGAGTGCGACGGTGAGGCGGCAGGAGTCGTGAAATTTCAACTTGAGGACGCGTTAATCTGGCCGGACGTACCGCAAACGCAATCGGCATTTGTCCACCGGCTAGCTATCAGAAGGCGATTTGCCGGCGGTGGAATCTCTTCAGCTTTGCTCAGTTGGGCTGTCCAACACGCACGCTCTCTCGGTCGAAGTTACTTGCGCTTGGACTGTGGGGCGTCGCGTCCGAGATTGCGGCGAGTTTATGAGCAATTTGGGTTTCGCCATCACAGCGACAGGCAGGTTGGCCAATATTTTGTTTCGCGATATGAGTATGATGTCACCGATCGTTGGGTTAACGTGGTGACTGCTGCGATCAGGCAACCGCTATGAAACCGCATCTCGCACTTTCGGTGTTGGCACCAGCCGGCGATCAGATTCGCACAGGTCGGAAGCGACTCGAAATCCGCAAGTGGCAACCGGACACACTTCCGCTCCGGGATTTACTCATTGTCCAGAACCAGCAGCGGTTAAGTAGCACCGGATTGCGCGAAGATTCCGCCGGCAAAGTCAGCGCACTGGTGGACGTCATGGCCGTGCGCGAGTGGCGTAAGGAGGATCTCGCGGCAACCTGTGCCGCACAGTGGGAACCGGGCTGGCTGGCGTGGGAGTTGTCGAATGTGCGTCCGCTTGCCCGCATCGGCGCGGTGCCTGCCCGGCTGCGAATCTACGAAATTGAGCTACCAAATGAATAGACAATTAAACAAAGAGAACCTGCCGGTTAACGACCTCTGGCGCTTCTTACCGGATCCACATGGCGATGGTGAGAAACTTGGATTTTGGAAGGCGGACTTTGATACCCGACTGTGGCGCGAGGTTATGGTGCCATCCTGCTTCGAGGTGGGCGGGCCCAATTTCGATTGCTATGAGGGCATCGGCTGGTACCAACGCACATTTCGTCTACCGGCGGCGTGGCGTTCCCGACGGGTGGTCTTACGATTCGAGGCGGTGAATTACCGGGCCAAAGTGTGGCTCAACGGCAAATTATTGGGTCAACACGCGGATGGCTTCCTCCCGTTTGAGTTTGAAGTTGGCGATCAGGCACGTTGGGACAATGACAATGTCCTCGCCGTCTCAGTTGACAACACTCCATGCGATGAGGATGTGCCAGGCCGGCATGTTGGTTGGCGCGGTTATGGTGGAATTCTCCGCGAAGTGAGCCTGTCAGCTACCGATCTGCTGCACATCGCTGACTTGAATGTGGTCGCAACGCCGAACGCGAATGGTGGACACGTAGAATGCCGGATCAATTTGCGAAATAACCGGAGTGTGCCTGCAAATGCCGTTCTCGATGTGGTAATCCACAATGCAAGCGGCAAGGCCGTCGCAACCTTAGACCAACGCGCAGTGCGGGTGGCACCAGGCGAATCCGCTGGCATCGTCATCAGCGGCATACTAGCCGATGTCGGCACTTGGTCGCCTACAACTCCGGTCCTCTATCAGGCCGTGGTTAGACTCACGGAACAGAATAAGATTGTGGACACGGTTGACACCAAGTTAGGCTTTCGTCGCGTGGAGGCCACGTCGGCAGGATTGTTATTGAATGGTCAGCCGATTTTCCTGACCGGGTTCAATCGACACGAAGATTCACCGCGGAATGCCATGGCCACCGACTTGGAAACGACCCGCCGCGATTTGGAACAGATTAAAGAGGCCGGCGCCAACTTCGTCCGGTTGTGCCACTACCCGCATCACCCGGCAGAACTGGACATGTGCGATGAGCTCGGCTTGTTGGTGATGTGCGAGATTCCGCTCTACAAAGGTGACACGCCGCCGCCGACAAATGCCGTCCGTGTCGCAGTCGCCGGTCGCCAGTTGAAAAGCTTGATTGCGCGGGACGCCAACCATCCCAGTGTCATCTTCTGGTCGGTCAGCAACGAGACCAGCGACCAGAAACCGGAGGTCGCCGAATCGAATCGCGCGCTGATCCGTCTGGCCCGGGCCCTGGCCTTGATGGACGGTCGGGATTTTGTGACCGCCGACGACATCAAGTCCCTGGTTTTGCCCGTCCTGCATCACCGGATCACCCTGGAT
>JBAXAT010000206.1:0-4211 GCA_037142335.1 Verrucomicrobiota bacterium
TAGCCGCCGGGATTCAAGGCGTAGTGAAACAGTGGGATGAGCTTCTTCTGTAACTCGCCGCCCATGTAAATCAAGAGATTCCGGCAGCTGATCAGGTCGAGTTTTGAGAACGGCGGGTCTTTGACCACGTTCTGCTCGGAAAAAATCAATATATCCCGCAGCCCCTTGTTAATGCGATAGGCGCTGCCATCGGATTCGGCTGTGAAAAACCGCGCCAGCCGTTCCGGTGTAATGTCAGCGGCAATGCTGGACGGATACCGCCCCAGCCGGGCTGTCGCAATGGCTTCACTGTCCAAGTCAGTAGCAAAGACTTGCACCTTGAAACTTTGCTTCAACGCCTCCTGCCGTTCCGCGAGCAGGATGGCGAGAGAATAAGCTTCCTCGCCGGTAGAACAACCCGGCGACCAGACGCGAATCACACTGTCCGCCCGCTTGCCGGCAAAGAGTTTCGGAACGATCTGCTCCTCGAGAATCTTGAATGTTTCCGGGTCCCGGAAAAAATTAGTCACGCCAATCAACAGGTCGCAAAAAAGCGCCTTCACTTCCGCCGGCGTCTGTTGCAAATACTTGACGTAGTTGTCCAGCGTGTCGACTTGGTGGACCGCCATGCGCCGGTCAATGCGCCGGTTAATGGTGCTGGGTTTGTATTGGGAAAAATCATTCCCAGTCTGGGCGCGAAGCAGGATGAAAATCTTTTTTAGCGCATTCTCAGTCTTGGTGAGGGTGTTCGCCGGATGCGGTTCCAGCGTCCCGAAGGCGCGACTAGCGTAGGTGATTAGTTGGGCCGGCATTTCCGCCGGTGGCAGTTCGTAATCCACCAAGCCGGTGGCCAGCGCGCTGCGCGGCATCCCGTCATACTCGGTTGAGGATGGGTTCTGCACCATTACCATGCCGCCCCCACCCTTGACGGCCCGAACGCCCAACGTGCCGTCGCTGCCGGTCCCGGACAGCACGATGCAAATTGCCCGCTCGTGTTGGTCCGCCGCCAGCGACCGGAAGAAGAAATCAATCGGCAATCGTTGACCGCGTGGCGCGGCCGGCGGCAGCAATTGCAGCGTGCCGTTCAGAAACGCCATGTCGCAGTTCGGCGGAATGATGTAAGTGCAGTTGGGTTGCACTTTGATTCCATCCTCGACTTCGTAGACTTGCATCCGGGTGTAACGCCGGATCAGGTCAGTCAGAATGCTTTTGTGGTCCGGCGCCAGATGTTGCACCAACACGAACGCCATGCCGGGATCAGTGTCCGCCGGCATCCCGGAAAAAAACGCTTCGAACGCCGCCAGCCCACCCGCCGAAGCCCCAATCCCGACAATTGGAAAAGTATCATCAGCCAGTGGAGCAGCCGGTATCACGGCTGGCGTTTTGGTGGGTTGCGATTTCTTCGGAGTAAGCGGCTTGGATTTTTTCATTATTATCCTAACCAGATAACCATACACCCAACACCGGCAACTGCAATGCCTAATTCAGCCGCGCAGAATCTACTCGCCGCCCTTGCCGCGAATCCCGGGTTCGGTGAGTTGCCGGAGATTAAAAATCTCGTCGAGTTCCTTCTCGCTCAAACCGGATTTCTCCCGCGCAACTTGCCGGACGGTCTTGCCTTCTTTGTACGCAGTCTTGGCAATCTCAGCGGCTTTGTCGTAGCCAATCACCGGCGCGAGCGGCGTGCACATCGCGAGACTTTGCTCGACTAGCGATTCGCACCGTTGCCGGTCCGCTTCGATGCCGGCAACGCAAGCGTCGGCGAAGTTGCGACTACCGGCCGCCAGCAGGTGCACGCTCTCCAGCATCTGCGCGCCAATCAGCGGCATGGCGACATTCAACTCGAAGAAACTTTGCAGGCCGCCGAGCGTCACCGTCAAATCCGCACCGATGACCCAGAGACTGACTTGAATCAAACTCTCCGCAATGACCGGGTTCACCTTTCCCGGCATGATGGAACTACCCGGCTGCACGGCCGGCATCTTGATTTCACCGATACCGCAACGCGGGCCACTGCCGATGAGCCGGATATCGTTGGCAATCTTGGCGAGACTGATGGCGATGGTCTTGAGGCTGCCGGAGGCTTCGACGCAGGCATCCCGTGTCGCCGCCGCTTCAAAATGATTGGCTGCTTCGGTCAGTTTGACGCCAAGTTCCTTACCGAGTTTGGCGATCGTCTGCTTCGGGAAATCCGGATGCGCATTCAACCCCGACCCGACCGCCGTGCCACCCAGCGGCAGTTCGCTGAGAATGGCGATGGCGCGCTTGGCGCGGGCAATCCCCTGCTCTACCTGCGCCGCGTAACCGCCAAACTCCTGACCGAGCCGGACCGGTGTCGCGTCCTGCAAATGCGTCCGCCCAATCTTGATGATGGCGTCGAAGTCTTTCGCTTTTTTCGCCAGCTCACCGCGCAAATGTTCTAAGGCCGGAATCAGTTCGGCCTGAATCGCCTGAATCACGCTGATGTGAATCGCCGTCGGAAACACGTCATTACTGGACTGGCAGAGGTTGACGTGGTCGTTCGGATGCACCGGCGCCTTGTCGCCGCGCTTACCAGCGAGCAATTCGTTGGCCCGGCTCGAAATCACCTCATTGGTGTTCATGTTCGACGAGGTACCGGAACCGGTTTGGAAAATATCCACCGGGAACTGCGCGTCCAGCTTGCCATCCACAACCTCGGTCGCCGCGGCGACAATGGCATCGTGAACGTTCTTTTCAATCAAGCCCAGCTCAAGGTTCGTCTTCGCGGCGGCGCGTTTGATCTGCCCCATCGCGTGAATGAAGCGCGGCGGCAAGGGCCAGCCACTAATCGGAAAGTTGGTGACCGCGCGTTGAGTCTGCACGCCGTAGTACGCGTCCGCCGGCACTTCCAGTGGACCCATGGAGTCTTTTTCGATTCGAGTTTTCATTTTACATTCTTCTGATAGAGCCGGACGGGATTCCCTTCCACATCGGCAAATTCTGCCAACCAAAAACCGTATTCCTGCCGCGGCTCCACTAGGAAAGTCGCGCCGAGATTTTTTAACTTCGCCGCGAACGTCTGAATGTCATCGACTTCGATGCTGAATTTCACCGAACCAACACCGGGCGGCTTGGCGCGGTTGGCGTCGAGTTGATGCAAGGCGAGATGCGAACCGTCACCAATCGCATATTCCACCCACCACTTCGCATCGACTGCCGGTTTTCCCAAGTCAAACGCCGCCTCGTAAAACTTGCGCACCTTCGCCAAATCCAACACATACAAAAACACCACATTAATTCGTTTCACAGTTGCCATGACTTTTCTCCTAGTTAAGTTGGAACACCTTAGCAGCTTTTACCGCCGCTTCAACCAGCGGTCGCTGGAAAATCCCCAGCCCGATCATCGCCGCCATGCAGAAATACAACGCCGCCCGCATCGGCCGGCTTACCAGGATCGGCGCTGCGTCCGCCGCTGGCTCCTGCAAGTAAATCGCTTTCGCCACGTTCAGGTAGAAATACAACGACACCACCACCGCTGCCGCGCCGATGCCGGCCAGCACGTAGTACTGCCAATCCGTCTGCGCCCGCTCAATCACCGCCGCGAACAACTGGAATTTCCCGAAAAATCCGCTCAGCGGCGGCACACCCGCCAGCGACATCAACGCCGCAAACAACGCCAACCCCAACACCGGTGACCGTCGTCCCAACCCAGCAAATCCAGAAATTTCATCAGTCTTCGTCACGTTCGTTACCGCAATAATCGCGAGGAAAGCACACAGATTAGTGAACGCGTACTGTCCAAGGTAGAACAACACCGCGCCCGCGCCGAGCGCATTCACCGCCGCCACACCCATCAGCATATAACCGGCATGACCGATCGAGGAATATCCCATCAACCGCTTGATGTTCGTCTGCGGCAATGCACCAAGGTTGCCGTACAACAACGTCGCCGCCGCCAGCACTAGCACCAGCGTCGTCCACAGCCCGCTCACCGGCAGCAATCCAACCAGCAGCACCCGCAGCAACAACGCGAACCCGGCCGCCTTGCTTCCCACCGCCAGAAACGCCGTCACCGGCGTTGGCGCGCCCTGGTAAACGTCTGGCGCCCAAATTTGGAACGGCACGCTCGCGATCTTGAACCCGAGCCCCGTCATCACCAGTAGCATCCCGAGCGTGAACGCCGTCCCAGGCGCGCCGCCCTTCAACGTCGCCGCCAGCGTGTCGAAATTCGTCGTGCCGGTCGTACCAAAGATGTAAGCGATGCCGTACAC
>JBAXAT010000207.1:0-4193 GCA_037142335.1 Verrucomicrobiota bacterium
AGGCCACGCACCCGCCGGCCGTGGCGAAAATGACACCGGCTCAAATCACGGATGAGATTGTTGACCAGTTTGCGAATGGCTTGGACGGAACCGGCATCAAGCCGGGGTTGATCGGTGAGGTCGGTTGTTCATGGCCGCTGACTCCGAATGAAGAGAAATCACTGCGCGCCAGTGCTAAGGCGCAGAAGATTCTCGGTGCGGCGATGGAAATACATCCCGGCAAGCATCCGGACGCGCTGGCGCAGATCGTGAAGATTTTACAGACAACTGAAGTGGACATGTGCCGGGTAATCCTCTGCCACGTGGACCGCACCTTGCAGGATGTCCGCAAACTTGTGGAATTGCTCAAGACCGGCTGCACGGTGGAATATGATTTGTTCAGCAGAGAGACAACCGGCAACTACTACCGGTCAGTGGGCATCACGATGCTTAGTGACGCGCAGCGGCTGGATCACCTCCGGGCATTCATAGATGCCGGGTTTTTGAAGCAGTTGTTGATTTCGCACGACGTCTCCTTCAAACACCAGCTCCACAAGTACGGTGGTCAAGGCTACGATCACATCCTCGTGAACACCATTCCATGGATGCGCCAGCGCGGGTTCACGCAGGTTGAAATCGATGCGCTGATGATTCACAATGCCCGGCGAATGTTTGACTTGCCAGAATGATGAAGAACGCCGGTAACATTCGCTTCGCCGCTGACGTCGGCGGCACGTTTACCGACATCATTGCGCTCGACGATGCCGGCGGCGTTTGGACGCACAAGCTTCCCTCCACGCCGCCGAACTTCGAGCAAGCCGTGCTGGATGCCATGCAAGTCTTTCTTGAGAAAACCGGTAACACCGGCTCGGCCGTCACTGGTGTTGCGCACGGCACTACGGTGGCCACCAATGCCGTCCTCGAACATCGCGGTGCGCGCACCGCCCTCGTCACGACCAAAGGTTTTCGCGATGTGCTTGAACTGCGCCGCATCCGCGCCCCGCAGTTGTACGATTTATTTTGGGACAAACCGCCGTCGCTCGTGGACCGGTATCTGCGCTTTGAAATCAACGAGCGCCTGTCGGCAACCGGCGAAGTGCTCGCGCCGGTTCAAGAGCCGGAACTCGCCCAGCTTGTGGAAAAGTTGAAACGCGAACAGGTCGAGTCGGTCGCCGTTTGTTTTCTTCATTCCTACGCATTTCCTAAACACGAGGCAATCGTTGGCACCTATCTCCGGCAATCCTTACCAAACGTGGTCGTATCGCTGTCGAGTGAAGTTCTGCGGGTTCGCAAGGAATACGAGCGCACCGCCACGACGGTTGTCAATGCCTACGTCCGGCCAATCATGGGCCGGTATATCGCCGCGATGCGGACCGGGTTGAACGCGCAACAGGTCACGGCGCCCTTGCTGATCATGCAATCGGCCGGCGGACTCACGCCCGAAGCCGACGCCGTGGTGCGCCCGGTCTACGTGCTTGAATCCGGTCCGGCTGCTGGCGTGCTGGCGGCCAGTTATATTGCCAAGCGGCTCGGGATCCACAACGTCATTACGCTCGACGTCGGTGGCACTACCGCCAAGGCTTCGCTCATCGAAAATGGCCGCGTTGCCTACAGTCCCGAATACGAAGTCGGCGCATCGTTGTCCGCCAGCAACCGGCTGGTCGGCGGTGGCGGCGAGCGCATCATGGCGCCGACCATTGATATTGCCGAAGTCGGTGCCGGCGGCGGTAGCGTCGCGTATCTCGACAAGGCCGGTGGCTTGCACGTTGGTCCGCACAGTGCCGGCGCGCGGCCGGGTCCGGTCTGCTATCAAAAAGGTGGCCAGGAACCAACGCTAACCGATGCCGATGTCGTGCTCGGTTACATTCGGCCCGGCCAGCTGGCCAACGGCGATATTACAATTGATTACGAAGCCGCCAAACGCGCGATTCACGACCGCATCGCCCAGCCGCTCGGCTTGGATGTGATTCGCGCGGCCGAAGGCATCCATCGCATCGCCAATTCCAACACGCTCCGCGCCCTGCGTGCCGTTTCCACTGAGCGTGGTCGCGATCCGCGCGAGTTCACGTTGGTGGCGTTCGGCGGCAACGGTCCGGTGCACGCGGCCAACATCGCGGCGGAACTCCGAGTGAAACAGACGCTCGTGCCGCCATTACCGGGTTTGTTTAGTGCTGTCGGTTTGCTGTTCGGTGGCGTTGAACATCACGACGCCCGCAGTTGCAGTCTGGCCGGCGCCAGCTTGACAGTCTCGACTGTTCAGGCCCTGATCCAACCGATGCGGCAGGCGATGGCCGACCAGTTTGCCCGCGAAGGGTTCCCAGCCGAGCAGGTTGCCTTCACGACGGATGTGGATGTCCGCTTCCTTGGTCAGGCTTCCGAGATTCGACAGACCATGCCAGCGGGACCGGTCACAGACAACTCGTTGCGCGTGTTGGCCGAAGAGTTTGAGAAAGAACACGAGCGGCTCTACGGTCATCGCTCCGACCGGGACAATCCCGTGGAAATTGTCGCGCTCCGGTTGATTGGCCGGGCGGGCGCATACACCGGTAAGTCGCACTTGCGCCCCGCTGAACGACTGGATGGCCAATCGCAAAACCACCGGCCAGCTTACTTCGGCGAAAAATGGGGCCTGGTGAACACGCCGGTCATTTCCCGCCGGCAGCTCGACCAACCGGCCATCGGTCCGTTCTTGGTAGATGAATATGATTCAACGACGGTCATCGCGCCCGGCATGAAAGTCTGGCGGGACGAATTTGAAAACTTGGTCATCGAGCCGCAACCGGTCTGATAATGAAAACTGATCCCATTACCCGCGAGATCATTCAGAACGCACTCAGCGCTGCCGCTGATGAGATGTCGCTGGCGCTCTACCGGACCGCTTACTCGACCATTGTGCGCGATTGCCTCGATTACTCGACCTCCCTCTGCGACGGCAGTGGTGAGATGATTGCCCAAGGGATTACCATCCCGCTGCATATCGGCGCAGTGCCAACGGCCATGGCCGCACTGTTCAAACGGTTTGGTGACGATATCCACGAGGGCGATCTGTTCGTGATGAACGATCCCTTCGAAGGCGGGATGCACATCCCGGATATCTTCATCGTCAAGCCGATTTTCTGGCAGGGCGAGCGCGTGGCCTTTGCGGTGGCCACGGCTCACCATCTCGACCTCGGTGGTCGGGTCCCCGGCAGCTCCGCTTGCGATAACACCGACATTTTCCAGGACGGGTTCCGGATTCCGTGGTTGAAGCTCTATGACCGGGGGCAGGTTAACGAGACGTTCTTCGCCTTGTTCCGGGCAAACATTCGCGTGCCGCACATGACGGTCGGCGATGTTCGCGCGCAAATGGCCGCCTGCCACATCGGCGAGCGCTCCATCCATGAACTCGTCGAGCGGTATGGAGTCGCCACCTTCCGTGCGTGTTGCGCGGACTTGATTGATCACACCGAACGCCTGATCCGCGCCGAGATTGCCACCTGGCCGAAAGGCAAATACTCGTTCACCGATTACCTCGACAGCGACGGCTGCGGCGGACCGCGCGTGAAGTTTCAAGTTGCGGTTATCGTGGAAGGCGATTCGCTGACATTTGATTTCACTGGCACCGCGCCGCAAGTGCGCGGCGCATTGAACTGTACGCTCTCTTATGCCATTGCCTGCGTCGCGATCTGTCTGCGGTCGGTCATGCAGGAATCGGTGGCGAACAACGCCGGCATCTTCCGGCCCTTGAAGATTGTCGCCCCGCTCGGCACTGTTATGAACTGCGTCATGCCGGCGGCTTCGTCGATGCGCGGCGTGACCGGCTTCCGGCTCGTGGACACCATCTTCGGCGCGTTCGCGCAGTTCCTGCCCGACCGCGTGTTTGCGGCGGGGGAGGGCGGCAACACGTTGATGATCATCGGCGGCAGCCGGCCTGACCGGAGTTCGTACGTGTATTATGAATTGATGACCGGCACGTGGGGCGCCCGGCCCGACCGCGATGGCAATGACGGCTTGTGCAGTATTTCCAACATCGCCAGCAACATTCCCATCGAGGAAGCCGAATGCGGTTACCCGGTCCGGATCGAACGCTACGGTCTTGTCCGCGACAGCGGCGGTGCCGGCAAGTTTCGCGGTGGTCTGGCGGTTGAACGCGAGTGGACGTTGCTCGAAGGCGAATCGCAACTGACCATCCGGTCCGACCGGCGCGATCATCCGCCGTACGGCCTCCAAGGTGG
>JBAXAT010000208.1:0-4183 GCA_037142335.1 Verrucomicrobiota bacterium
GCAACGGCTTTGTCATGCTCTGGACGGGACTGAATTGGGCGCGACACCTGAGCCGCGTGAGTACATGGGCCTACCTGTTTGACTCGCGCGCGCTGGCGTGGGTGGTGGCGGCGTCGGTCATTGCGCTGGGCGTGTTCACAATCGTCTTGGGCTTTCGCAAAAAGGACAAGCTGTTGTGTGAAGTGCTCGGTCACACCCGGTTCTCGTGTTATTTTCTAATCACATTTTACCCGATGCAATCCGGGTTGGTTCGGTGGGACTGGACGACCTTGGTGGCGATTCTGATTTTTGCGGCGCCGGCGTGGTTGCTGATTTATCTGATGGGCCGGGTCGCCTCGAAATGGGTTGGTTAAAAATGCAATTACCTTACACGAAGAATTGTTTTGTCTGCGGCGCGCACAATCCGCACGGCCTCGGCTTGCGGTTCCGGCAAGTCGGCGACGAAGTTCACGCGGACTTCACGCCGGCGGCGCACCATGCCGGGTTTCGCGATCTCGTTCACGGCGGGATTCTTTCCACCGCGCTCGACGAAGCGATGTTTTGGGCGGCGGCGTGCCGGATGAAACGGTTTTGTCTGGCGGCAGAATTGTATGTCCGGTTCGTGCGTAAAGTGGCTGTCGGCCAAAAGATGTTGCTCGTTGCAAAATTTGAAATCGATCGGCGGCGGATTTGGGAATCGAGCGCCGAACTGCGCGATGCCGCCGGCAATGTCTACGTCGGCGCCAGCTGCAAGCAGATGCCGGTGGATGGTCCGTTCATGCAACACGCCGCCGGTGATTTCCTCCCCGACCCAACCACTGACGCCGCATTGAAGTTATTCACTGACGCGATTCGTCCGGCGCGTTAGAACGGGTTGGCGAATCCCGGTGGAAGCGCCGGCGCGGCATTCGTTGGGGCCGGTGTGCGAGCGTATTCCAGCACGTTGAGTAGTTCGTCAGCCGTAATATAGCCAACTTGCCTCAGTTCCGCGTGTTCCAGTCCGGTCGAGTCGAGGAAGACCAGCGTCGGCACGCCGATGATTTTGATTTTTTTCGCCAACGATGCCGGTAGCTCGCGGTTTGTTAAATCCACTTTCAAAAACACAAATTCCCGAGCTTTCGCAAGCACCCGCGCATCGCGAAAAGTTGTTCGCTCCATCTTCTGGCACGGGCCACACCAGTCTGCCGAAAAATCCAACACCACCGGTTGGCGGGCCAACGCCGCTTGCTGGAGTGCCGCTTCGGAGAACGGCAGCCAGCCGTCGGCGGTGTGTTTCGGCCAGGCCGGCTTCGTTACCCAAACCGCTGCGCCAAGCAAGACGATGCCGAAAATGCGTTTCACCCAAACCAGCCACTGGCCAGACTTCGGCAAGCGTGTCAGCGCACCAGAAAACGTGCCGAGTACGACGTAAGGCAAGCCGAGGCCGCACGCCAAAACAAAGAACAGCCACCAGCCAAGCCACGGATCACCGCGTTGGCCGACGTACGCCAGCAGCGCCACCAAGACCGGTGCCAGACACGGCGCGGCAATCACGCCGACGGTTGCGCCGAGGAAAAACACGCCGAAATAACCGGCGCGGGCCGACAAGCCGGCGGCGCGTTGCATTAGAATTTGCGGTGGTTGGATTTCGTACAGCCCGAACATGCTCAGCGCCAGCGCCACCAACAACGCCGCGATGCCGGCCAGTACCCAGACATTTTGGAGGAGCGCGCCGAATAATCCGCCGGTCAACGCCGCCACTAATCCGAGAATGGAGTAGGTGAGGGTGACGCCGAGAAAATAGACCAGCGATTGCCGGAACGCCGCGCCGACGCTCCGCGATTGGCCGCCGAAATAACTGACCGTAATCGCAATCATCGGATAAACGCAGGGCGTCAAGTTCAGCGCCAGCCCACCGAAGAACACCACCACGAGCGTAAGCACCCAGCCGCGCCGTTGCAGTGAGTCGCCAATGGAATCGTCGCGCGCCGGCATGGTACCAGCGTTACCGATAGTGACCGTTATCGGCACCGATTTCGGCGCAAAACAAGTTTGTCCGTTGCAGGGTTGATAGCGGACGGTACCGGTAATAGTCGTGTTGTTAACGCCGGTTACGTCGGCAAAAATGGTTATCCGTCCGGAGTATAGACTGAACGGTGCGTCAGGCCGCGGCACGCTGAACGTTTGGCCGGCGGGATACGTGATTTTGCCGACCAACTTTGAATCGAAGGTGACGGCGGTCGGGATGAATTCCGGTGAGGACACGACGTGGGCATTGACGTGCCACGACGCCGGGATGTCGAGCACGATGACAATTTGGTTGTTGCTGTAAGACGCCTGCACGGTAATGTTGGGTTCCTGCGCAAATAGGTTTGCGCAGAGCAGCGTCAACAGGATTCCCAGAATTACCGGCACGACTCATACTTAACACTCGGCACGCGGCTTGACAACTCTGCGGTACGCGGTGACGATGCCAGTAGTGGACGACAAACTGTTGGAACAACTCCGCGCCGGCGACGAAGTTGCATTGGCAGAAATGATGCGGCAGTACCGGCACGCGATCGTCAATTTCTGTTACCGGATGCTCGGCAATACTGGCGATGCCGATGATGTGGCCCAAGAGACGTTTGTGCGTTTCTACCAAGCGCGGCACCGGCTCCGGCCCGGCGCGAAGCTTTCGACATGGCTGTTCACTATCGCCAGGAATCTGTGTTTCGACCGGTTGCGTTACCGGAAACGGCATCCGACCGAGGCGTTGGAAACTGCGCCGGAGCCAGTTACCCTTTCCAACGATGTCAGTAACCGAGAAATCGGCGCCGCCATTGCCGCGGCAATCGCGCAGTTGCCGGAAGATCAGCGGACGGCCGTCGTCCTCGCGGAATATCACGGGCTGAACTACGCCGAGATTGCCGAGATAATGAAATGTTCCGGTAAGTCAGTGGAGGCGCGGTTGTACCGGGCCAAGCAAGTCTTACGCGCTCAGCTGCGGTCGTGGCTGGCTTAACCGGTAAGTGCGAGGGTTTTTTGGTTAGCCGGCGTATTACCGGGTGATGAATGATTTCAAACTAGATCAGCTGCTTAGGCAATGGCGCGATGTCGAGCCGCGCGGCAATTTTGATGAGTGTGTGCGGCGGCGCATCCGGCAAGCGGAGACAATCCCGGCGCGGAGCGGCTGGTTGGACTGGCTTCGGCAACCGGCACTGGCAATCGTCGCGGCTGTGGTCATTGGGCTGACGGCCGGCACGATTGGCGGGTTGCAATCTGCACCACACTCGTCAGACGAACTTCAATTCATGGCGCCGACGACACTCGCGGGCGCTTACCTGAACATGGAGGCCAAATGAACCACCGACCTTGGATCAGCGTTGTCGTGGCAGCAGTGGTAGCGACTGCAATCTCATTTGGAATTGCTCACTGGTGTAACCACCGGCAAGTGCCATCCGCCATTTCAAACACTGTCGACCTCCGCCGCATACTGGCGTTGACCGATACGCAGGCTGCTGAAGTTGAGAAGTTGGAAAAAATCTACCGGAGTCAATTGGCAAAGTGCTGCGAAGCGCACTGCGCCGCGCGCGCCGATCTCGCCACGGAACTCGGCCGGCCATCTCCCGACACGACGCAGGCGATGGCTTGCTGTCAACGAATGTGCGCCGCGCAATCCGATTCCGAGCGGTTCACACTTGAACACATTTTGCGGGTCCGAGTGCTGTTGACCCCCGCGCAACAGCAGCGGCATGCCGCATTGATTCAACAACAACTTGCCGGCGGTTCCTGCTCGATGCGGGTTAATTAGTCATGAAACCAATGTCACTTATATTCCTGCTGCTGCTTGTGTCACTGCTGACGTTTGTCGGCTGCGGTCACCAGGTGGCGCGCGAGACAACGGCGACAACTGCGGTTGCACGCTACATCTGTCCGATGCATCCGCAGATCACATCCACTAAGCCCGGTTCCTGTTCGATTTGTGGAATGGACCTTGTGTTGGTCAAGGAATCAGCCGGCGGCATAATTACCGTCACGCCCGCAACCCGGCAACAGATTGGGTTGACGCTCGGCACCGTCGAAAAGCGCACATTAGTCCGCGAGATCCGCGCGCCGGCACGGATTGTGGCAAACGAGACGAAGCTCTACCACGTGAACGTCAAGGTGACTGGCTGGGTGAAAAAGTTATTTGTGGCCACGACCGGCCAGTTTGTGCGAGCGGGGGAGCCACTATTGACCATCT
>JBAXAT010000209.1:0-4177 GCA_037142335.1 Verrucomicrobiota bacterium
TGATATTTCGCTGACAATCCAAACCGGCCAGATGATTGCGTTGCTTGGGCCGAACGGTGCCGGCAAGTCAACATTGCTGCGGGTGCTGACTGGTTTACAGCCGTTGACCGGCGGCGAAGTACAATTGTTCGGCCGCGATCTCCGGCAGCTCCGGGCGACAGAGCGCGCCCGACTGGTGGCGGTTGTGCCGCAGGAAGTGACGACGCCGATGGCGTTCACGGTGGCGGAGTTGGTTGCACTCGGGCGCAGTGTGCCGCGCGGCCGATGGGCGGCGCTGGAGGCGGCGGACCGGCAGGCCGTCGAACAGGCGCTGGCATACACCGACACGCTGGAGTTGCGCGACCGGTATTATTCGGAATTGAGTGGCGGTGAAAAACAGCGTGCCATCATCGCGATGGCGTTGGCGCAGGAGCCACAATTGTTGTTGCTCGATGAGCCGACGTCGCACCTCGACATCAATCACCGGTTGGAAGTTCTGCAATTACTCGAACGCTTAAACCGGGAACGCGGTTTGACCGTGGTGATGACGAGTCACGATTTGAATCTCGCGGCGGAATTCTTTCCGCACCTCGCGCTGCTGGACCACGGGCGGATTACGGCGGTCGGCGCGCCGGCGGATGTGTTGCGCGAGGATGTGCTGGAAGAGGCGTACCACTGCAAACTCGCGGTGCGGCGCGATCCTACCGGTATCCTGATGATTTTACCAACCCGCACCGCGACTGCGCCGACCGGTAAGCGCGTGCATGTGATTTGCGGTGGCGGGAATGGCGTGGAAGTTTTGCGGCGGCTTTGTCTGGCGGGTTGGCAGGTGAGCTGCGGGGCGTTAAACCAAGGTGACACTGACGCGCAAACGGCCGGGGCCTTGGGGATTGCGACGGCGCTGGAGAAACCATTTTCGCCGTTGAGCGATGGAGTGTTGGCGGCAGCCGGCAAGCTGGCGCAAGCGGCGGATGTCATCGTGGTGTGTGAAGTGCCATTCGGTTCCGGCAACGTGAAGAATCTCACTGTGGCGCGGCAAGCCGGTAAGCCGGTGTTGTTGAATACCCGGCAACTGGCGGCGCGGGATTTCACTCCGCAACATGAAGTGCCGGAGCTCATTCGCGGGTTAATCGAGCAGGGTGCCAAAACTTGGGAACACGTGGGAGATTTACTAATCGAGTTGGCGAAGATCCAATGAAGTCCACCCTGTGCATCGGACTGACACCGGCTTTGCAGGAACTGCGGGAGTTTAAATCATTTCAGCTTGGCGAAGTGAACCGCTCGCCGGCGATCCACCGGTCGGTGGCAGGCAAGGGGCCGAACGTGGCGCGTGTGCTCCGGCAACTGGGCGGCCAGCCATTACTGCTTGGCTTTGTGGGTGGCGAGACAGGTAAATTCATCACTAAGAACCTGCGGCGGGAAAGCGTGCCGGAGAAATTGATCCGCACCAACCAGCCGACGCGCATCTGCACGACAATCTTTGACCACGCCACCGGCACGATCACGGAGTTGGTGGAGGAAGCGCAGTTGCCGGCGCGTGCGGCGTGGCAACAATTCTTTCGGGTGCTTGACCAGAGCCTGGCCCACGCCCGGTACGCCGTGATTGCCGGGGCATTGATGCCGGGCGCCGCACCGGAGATTTACCGGGACATCGCGCGGCGAGGTGTGCCGGTGATTATTGATTCGCAACGCGCACCGTTGCTGGGTGTGCTGGAGTTTCGGCCATTGATTGCCAAGCTCAACGTCCACGAATTGGAGAACACGCTTGCCCCGCTCCGAGCGGGGCGAGGCCAGAAGTTCCGCACCGAGAAGCAAATTCTGGCCGGTGCGCAGAAATTAATTTCGGCCGGTGCGCAGAATGTCGTGGTCACGCACGGCGCGGCCGGGGCGTGGTTGGTGACTGGCAATGCGGTTTATCATTACCGGCCACCAAAGTTGAAGGCCGTCAATCCGATTGGCAGTGGTGACGCCGTGACGGCTGGGATTTGCCGGCAGTTGGAGCAGGGGAAGGCCATGCCGGAAGCCGTCCGCTACGGCGTGGCCTGCGGCGCAGCGAACGCATTGACGCTGATTGCCGGCACGGTGCGGATGTCCAATGTAAAGCGATTAGTCCTGGAAGTGAAGGTTCAACAAAAGTCCGTGACGTCGGTATGAGCCGGGCTGATCGAGGCAACCTTCGGCGACTCGAATAAGGTTAACTCGGTTACGCAATTAATCTTCTCCGTTACGGACTAGTGGGTCATCGTAACGGTAATACTCGTGCGCTAAGGTCAGGGCGGTTTCGTCGCCGAGTTTGGCGAGCGCTTTCAAAATGTGTGCTTGCGTGCCAGTAGGTCTCGCGCCTTGCCATGGCGCAGTAACGAGCGTGTTGACAGAATGACCGGCTCTGCTAAGGTGCTGATAATCGCAGTTACCGGTAGGACCGGTAAACAGAAATCAAGTTTGGTGGCTAAATGACTGAAAATTCATCCGGTAATTCTACCGGCACGGGTGGTATTGCCTCCGTGCCAAATAAACAAATCGTTCAGGATGTTGTCATCCGTTTTGCGGGTAATTCACAAGACGGCATTCAATCAATCGGCGGCCTCCTCGCACGGCTGGCTGGTCGGACTGAAAAAGATGTAATGACCTACATGACCATTCCCGCCACGATTTCTGGTGGGGCGAGTATTTTCCAAGTCCGCCTTGGCACCGGTGATGTTTTAAGCGCGGGTGATGACGTGGATATTTTAGTGGCGTTTTACCAACACTCATACAAAGACAACATCCAAACGCTACGCAAAGGCGGCATTCTACTGTACGACTCGGACAACGTGCAGCCTGACCCAAATGACAAGCACTTCCGGTCCGTTGGCGTTCCAATTACAAGTCGCACTGTCGAAGCCATCGGCGGCACGGCGAAGGATAAAGGTAAGAACATGTTCGTGCTCGGCCTCATCGCGCGCACATTTGATTTGGACATGCCCAAGCTTGAGACCATGTTGCAGGCGGGTTACGGACGGAAGGGCGAAGATGTCATCCGGAATATCTTAGGAGCATTCCATGGTGGCTACGCCTACGACATCGGCAAGCTGATGGAGACGTTTGAATTTCGTCCGCAAGCGGATCGTGCCGGTAAGAAGAAAGTCGTGACCGATGGTAACCAAGCGATTGCGTATGGTGCGATAGCGGCTGGTGTTCGATTTGGTGCAGCGTACCCAATCACACCATGGACGAGCGTAATGGAAATTTTACGCGCCGAATTACCGAAGTACGGTGGGATGTTCGTACAAGCCGAAGACGAAATCGCGGCGGTCGCAATGGCATGCGGGGCATCGTATGCCGGTCACACGGCATTGACTGGTACCTCCGGCCCAGGCTTGTCGCTGAAGTCAGAAGCCATCGGCTGGGCGGTAATGGCGGAGATTCCATTGGTCGTCGTCGACGTCCAACGCGGCGGACCGGCAACCGGTTTACCGACAAACGTCGAGCAAAGCGATTTGAACATCGCACGCTCCGGTAGTCATGGTGATGCCCCGCGAATCGTCATCGCCCCCGGCTCAGTGGAGGATTGTTTTTATACGACTGTCGAAGCGGTAAAGCTGGCACGTGAATATAGTTGCCCAGTCATAGTCTTGAGCGACCAAGCTTTGGCGACGCGCGTTGAAGCTTGGGAGATGCCGGATCTCGAGAAGTATGTCACGGACATTTCGCCGACATTTGAGCCTCGCGGTCCTAATTTTAAACCATACGAAAACACGCCGGATGGCATCCCACACCACGCGCCTCCTGGCACACCAATGGTGGATGGACGGTATCCAATTGTCACCTGACTGGAGCATGACGAATACGGTCATCCGGCTAGTCGCCCATCCAACCACGCCATGATGGTAGCCAAACGCCGGCGCAAACTGCAAATGTTGTCTCTGAAGTTACCGCCGCCAGAAATGTACGGACCACCGGAAGGCAACGTCCTATTACTTGGCTGGGGATCGAGCCGTGGTCCAATTCGCGAAGCAGTGGATCGCGCGCGCGCCAATGGTGAAGAAGTTTCGGCCATTCACCTCCGGTACCTCTTGCCGTTGCAGGCTGGTATTCAGGAAATCATGCAGTCCTTTAATCATATCCTTGTGGTGGAACTCAACGATCGCGGTGTCTACGGTTACGGACAGTTGGGCGGCATCATGCGAGCGATGTACTGCGATCCACGGATCCGTGG
>JBAXAT010000210.1:0-4170 GCA_037142335.1 Verrucomicrobiota bacterium
GCGCGCCATTTGTTGGAGCAGTTCTTCGTTGCAAGTGAGCTCGACCATCTCGCGTGAAGCATCGCCACCTTTTCGTTTGACGTAGAATTCCACCGGCATATCCGCAGTCTCAGTAACCAGCTGACCGGCATCAACGCGAACTTCATACCGGCCAGACACGAGTACCGGTGTCTTGCCGCGGAATGCACCGGCGCTATTTTCGTCCATGGCCAATGGAATCGAGGCGATCTTCTTACCGTCGCGCGATAAAACTGCGATCGGGTGACCGGTGGTAATGAGCCGGCCTTGGTCGTCGCGGAGTCGCACACGAATCTCGGCAGTGTCACCGGCTTGATAGTTGACGGCCCCGGCATCGAGCGCGATGTGTTTGTTCTGCGCCGCGTAAGCCGCCTCCATAATCGCGTTGGCCATCTGATGCCAGAACGCGTCCTGATATTTGTCAGCCACATCGAATCGCCACCGCCACGTATCATCAATGCCCATATACAACACCTTGCCGGCGCCGAATTGCCGCATCACAACCGCCGGAAACTTCTGATCGCCGGTAATCGTCTCGACGAGTGTCTCACTGCCCGGTAACGCCTTGGTCGGCGCGACCCAGTGCGGTGGTTTGAGCTGCTTCCACAGCGTGGCATTCTCGCCGGCGTCGCCAGCCAGTCGCAATGGACCAAATGACGCGCCCCGGTCCGTGAGTTGCAGCACGGTGGGCAATTCCTTCGGCGCCTTATCGAGCCATTCAACCGGAAACAGCGACCGGAACTCTCCCTTCGCGTACTCGCGCAATATGTCGCGCTGGCCATCGACAAAAAACAAACCGCCGCCGCGAGTACTGACGAATTCCTTGATCCATTCGAGGTCTTCCTTCTTCAGTAGCTTCGCCGGCACTTCGCCGAACCCAATCAAGTCATACGCAAACAAAGCCTCTTTCGTCGCCGGTAGTTGGCCCGGCTTGTCACCATGCTGCCATTCGTCGTTTAACTCGGTACCGGCCACGAGTGCATTGACCTCCCATTGCGGATCGCGCTCGAACGTGTTGCGGAGATACCGGAACTCCCACCGGGGCCGACCATCGAGTAACAGCAGCTTGCGTTTCTGAGTTACCGCCCGCGTGCGGAACACGCTGACATTATTCGTCGTGTCCTTCTCGCCGGTGAGCGGCGTGAGACTGACTTTCATCGTCAGCGGAAAACTCGTGTACTCGACGCCTTCGGTCTTGTGACGTTTGCCTACGATCAGTTCCTTGATTGGAAAATCAAACTCGACCTTCCGGCGATGAGTTCGGTCCGTGACTAGCGCCTTTTCCCACAGCGTCTCGCCGTCTTCCTCGATCTTTAACGTGAACGACTGTCCCGGCGGCATATCGTCTTTGAGTGCGACTTCGCCCTTTACGCGATCCTCAAAAAACACCGACTCCGGCGCCGTCACGTCCATCACGGCCAAATCCTTGGGACGTTCCAACGCGCCAATGCCGACGGTGAACACCGGCACGTTCCGCGCGCCGGCAATCTTGGCCGTCTCCAACGGCGACCCGCCGCGATTATGTTGTCCGTCCGACACTAAAACCACCGCGCTCCGTTCATCGTGCTGTTGGCCGACGCGTGCCGCAATCGGGGCGCTCAAGTCTGTGCTGTCACCCTCGGGTCTGGCTTGGAATGACTTCGGCAGCGCGAGTCCCTGCTCACCACTCCACCAACGCTGCGGCTCGGAGTCAGTGATCGCCCACAACTCGACGTTGTGCTTCTTCACGAGCTTCGGCAACACGCCGTCCTTCTCATCGAGTAACAACTGCTCGACGCGTTTCCACCGCTGTACGCCATCAAACTTCTCGACGGCCGCCGTCACGGCATTACTCAACTTCTCGGCGCCCGTGGCGATCCCGAGCCAGTTTGTCTTGAGCAGATCCGCGTCGAACCAGCCATATGCATGCGCCACGAGCAGCTTGCGCGACGCATCCATGGCATCGTCGGTTACGCTCATGCTCTTCGACGCATCGACAAACACAAGCACACGCGCCAACTCGCCAATCGTACGCCGGTGATGCAATACCGGTCCCGTCAACATCAACACTAGGAGGAATACCGCCAGTGCCCGCAACGTCGGTAAAACCCAACGCTCGCCGCCGGTGCGACGTCGCACCTCGCGCCAGTACAACGCCCACACTCCGCCGGCGAGTATCAGCCCAAGAATTACCGGAAACCAAACTCCCCAGTCGCCGAGGAAACGCAGATCAGTGGTCGTCTGGGTCATCGACGCAACCTCCCGACGCGTTGTTCCAGGACGAGTTCAGTAAAGATCAGACCAAGCAATACCCAGAGCAGTGGACGCCACATTTCGCGGCCGAACCGGCGGCGTTGCTCATGTTCCCGGTATTCGTCCCATGAACTGACGACCGACGCATCCCATGGCTTTGCCGCCGCTTTGATCTCATCGCCGGTAAGCTGCGTGAGATCGGACTCGGTGCGCGAGGTGTTAACGACAAAATGCAGCGACACGTTCGTCGGCGTATCGAGGATGTAGAGGCCGGGCAGGCGCGTTTCGTCGAAATGAACGAGCGCACGACCGGCTTCGTTGGTGGCAGTGAGTTTGTGTTTTAGCCCGGCGGGGTCAGTCAGATCCAGTTTCTTGCCGGCGAGCGCGGCCGGTAGCGCAGCGATGAGCGGTCGACCGATGTCAACGTTGCGCGGCGGATCGAACTTCGCGGCGAGATACGTGACGAGTTGCTGCATCAACGGCAGATAGAACGGTCGCAGCGGTAGGTTTGACCAGTCGGCAGCGCATGGGACGCTGCAGGCAATGACGCTGCCATCGCCGAAGCGTTTTTCCACTAGGAACGGGTCGCCATTATTGAGGCGCGCGACGACGAAGGGCGAAACGTTGGTCACCGAACCGATTGCCGGGGCGCGACTACTGCCGGCGTTCTCCTCGGCGAACTTGTACCAGAGGCGGATGGTGGCAGTGGCGAGGTTGCCGGCGCGCGGGTCGTTGAATAGCGCGAGGGCTGGATGTTCGTAGTGTTGGACGAGGATGGTGCTTTGCTTGGTCGTGTCATCGAGGCTGCCTTCCAGCGAAGTCAACCGCCATGGAAAGAGGCTCGTGAACTTGGTGTTGTACCAGTCAGTCTTGATCCGGCTGCCGGGGAAGATCAACAGCCCGCCGCCGCCGCGGACGAAATCTTCCAACGCTTTGAGCTGCTTGGCGTCGAGCTGCGGGACATTGGCGAGAACAACGACGCGTTGGTCTTTGAGCTGATTCGCGTCGAGCTGCTCCGGTTTGATGACGGTGGTGGTGATGAGGTCGGCAAGTTTGGTTTTGACGGCGCTATAAGGGCGAAGAGCGATTTCAAGAAAATCGGTCTCACTGGTCAATGGTTCGCGGCCGGGATTGCCGTTGACCAGTAGGACCGGTAAGCGATTCCAGACCGGCACGCTGGCCAGTAGGATGTTGTCCGACTTCGATGAGTCGGGCGCGTCGGCTTCAATCGCGATGACGTGCGAGCCGGCCGTCTCAAAGGTGTACGAGAACAAAACCTGACCGTCTTCATTTGGCCCGAGAGAAACTTGCGTGGCCGCGCGTTCTTGGCCATCGACGCGAAAGTAAACGCGCAGGTTGGGGTAGGGTGTCTCGCCGTGGTTCTTCAGATTGGCACGTACTTGAAACTTCTGGCCGACGCCAAGCAGAAACCGGGAGAAGTCCAGCGACTGGACGCTGAGGTTGTTCTTCTCCTCCCGTCCAATATGCATGAACGTGACGGCGGGTGTTACCGGCAATTGCTTCATTAGAGTCGCTATTCGTTCGGTGTCAGCCCAACTGACTTTTTGAAAATCACTGATCACAATCAGCTCGCGGTGCGCCTCGTGCATCTTGCCTAGAGCGCCCACGGCCATCTCCAGAGCGGCCGGTGTGGCGGCAGAACCGTATCCGGTTTGCAGCTTTGCCAATTCACGATCGGCGCGGTCGATAGCGAAGGTCGGTTCATCCAACAGCGGTCCCGGTATCCCGCCCATCATCAAGACGGAGACTTCCGAGCCCCGCGCGAGGTTGCGAACAATTTGATTGGCGGCGTCGCGCGCTTTGATGAACGTCGTCCGCCCCTTCGTGCCGACGTCCATCGAGTAGGAGTTGTCGAGCAGCACGACAGTCGAGGTTTTTGCTGTTCCTAGCAATGCCTGC
>JBAXAT010000211.1:0-4153 GCA_037142335.1 Verrucomicrobiota bacterium
CAAGCGGATGCGTGCGTTGTCGGCAGCGCCATCGTCAACCAGATTGCCAAGGGCGGCAACGGCGCGAAGTTTGTCGCGCCAATGGTCAAAGCGGTTAAGTCGCGCCGATGAGAATCCTCGGCGTGGATCACGGGCTGAAACGCGTCGGCCTGGCCATCAGTGACGCAACCGGCACCGTGGCGCAATCCATCGGCTATGTTACGCCCAACATCGCGGAAGTTCTGCGCGTTGCAACCGAACGCAATGCCGGTAAGCTCCTGGTCGGTCTGCCGCGTCGGCTCGACGGCACGGCGAGCGAGCAAACGGCACAGACCCGCAAATTCATCGCGGCACTGACGGCGGCGACTACATTACCGGTGGAATGCTGGGACGAATGGCTGACTTCGGCGCAGGCGACCCGTGTTTTGATCGAAGGCAATGTGCGGCGCAAGGATCGCAAAGAAAAAGTTGATCAACTCGCCGCGCAGTTGATGCTCCAGAGTTACCTTGATGCGCATGCCGAGCAGTAATTACCGGTTCATCATCGCGTACGACGGCACGGCTTATGCCGGGTGGCAACGTCAATCAAATGGAATTTCGGTCCAACAATTAATCGAAGACGCCTTGGCCAAGATTGTCGGTGCGCCGGTGCGCATGCATGGTTCGGGGCGAACCGATGCCGGTGTGCATGCCCGGGCCCAGGTGGCCCACGCGATATTTACCACGCGCCATCCGCCGGCCACGCTGCTGCGCGCGGTCAACGCCTACTTGCCGGACGACATCTGTGTGACCGCCGTCAAACAGGTGCCGGCCAAGTTCCACGCGCGCTTTTCGGCAAAAGGCAAAGAGTACCGGTACCAGATTGATACCGGCGCGTTAGTCGACATTTTTATGCGCCGGTATGCTTGGCATCATCCGCGACCATTGGACTTACCAGCAATGCGGCGGGCGGCAAAGCTGATTATCGGCCGGCATGACTTCACGGCGTTGTCGGCTAATCCGATGCGGGTCATTGACTCGCCGGTGCGCACGGTCACCAAGTTGACCGTCATCCGCCGTGGCCAGTTGTTGACGATTACAGTTTCCGCGAACGGCTTTCTGTACAAGATGGTGCGCAGCATTACCGGTGCATTGGTTAAAGTGGGCGAGGGGCGATTGACGGTCGCGCAACTCCGGGAATTGATCGCCGGCAAGCGGCGCACGGCGCTGGTGGAGACGGCCCCGGCGCGCGGACTGTTCCTCTGGCGCGTGCGGTATTGAGTTGTCAGACACCTTCAGCTAAGTTGCCACCACATGATCGACCGCATCCGCAAATTGAAGCAACAGCGCAACGCCGTGATCCTCGCGCATAATTATCAGGTGCCGGAGATTCAGGACGTGGCGGATTTTGTCGGCGACTCACTCGGCTTGGCGTATCACGCGCGGGACACGGCGGCGGATGTGATTTTATTCTGCGGCGTCCACTTCATGGCGGAGACGGCCAAGATCGTGAATCCGAGCAAGACGGTGCTATTGCCTGATCTCACGGCGGGCTGCTCGCTGGCGGATTCCTGCGCTGCGCCGGCCTTGGCGCGGTGGCGGACGGAGAATCCGGACGCGGTCGTGGTCGCTTACATCAATTGCACCGCTGCTGTGAAGGCGTTGACGGATGTGATTTGCACTTCCGGTAACGCGGTGAAGGTGGTGAATTCCATTCCGAAGGAGAAACGGATTCTGTTCGTGCCGGACCAGAACCTTGGCCAGTGGGTCATGGCGCAGACCGGCCGGGAGCTCATCCTTTGGCCGGGCTCGTGCGAGGTGCACGTGCTGTTTACCCACAAGGCGATCTTTGAACTGAAGCAGAAACATCCCGCCGCAAAAATTGTCGCGCATCCCGAATGCCTCGCCGCCGTGCGGATGTTGGCCGATGAAGTTTGTTCGACGGAGAAGATGATCAGCTATTGCCGGACATCGCCGGCAAAGGAATTTATTATTGTCACTGAGGCCGGGATGCTCCACCGGCTGCGGAAGGAAGTTCCCGGTAAGACGTTCATCCCGGGGCCGACGGACACCTGTAATTGCAGCGAGTGCCCGTACATGAAAAAGAACACGCTTGCGAATGCCGTGGCCGCGCTCGAAAACATGGCGCCTGAAATCATCCTTCCGGAAGACATCCGCCGGCAGGCGCTGACGCCCATCGAACGGATGCTGGCCATCGGTCGGTAACTAACTATGTTGAAACGATTAATTCCGCTGCTGATGCTCGCCACGGTGGTTGTGGCGCAAACCAATTCCACGCCACTGGTCGCGCCGAATAACAAGATTAAACCCCTTGAGCTCAAATTCACCGCTGTGGACGGCACGAAGTTTGATCTGGCACAGTGGCGCGGCAAAGTGGTGCTGGTGGATTTCTGGGCGACTTGGTGCCCGCCTTGCCGTCGCGAAATGCCAAACCTCATCGCAGCTTACCGGAAACTCCACGATAAAGGTTTTGAAATTGTCGGCATCGCGCTTGATCAAAGCAAGGAGCAGTTGTTGGCCTTTACCAAGGATCATGGCATGCCGTGGCCACAACACTTCGATGGCAAAGGTTGGGAAAACGAAATCAGCACCCGCTTCGGCATCGAAAGCATCCCGACGCTGTGGCTGGTGGACAAGCAAGGCCGCATCCGCAACTCTGAAGCCGGTGACAACCTCGAAGCGGAAATCACCAAACTGCTCGCCGAATAACGACATGAACTTCAAGACTCTTGCCAATCAATATGTCTGCGATGCGCCGGTCTACGAACCCGGTAAGCCGATCACAGAAGTGGCGCGGGAACTCGGCCTGAAACCGGCCGGCATCATCAAGCTCGCTTCCAATGAAAACCCGCTCGGCCCGTCGCCGAAAGCCGTCGCCGCCATGCGCCGGGCCTTACCGTCAGCGCATCTCTATCCCGACGGCGGCGGATTCTATCTCCGGCAAGCCATCGCCAAGAAACTCGGCGTCGCCAGCGACAACATCATCCTCGGCACCGGCTCCAACGAAGTTATCGAGTTCCTGTTTCACACCTTTGTCGCGCCCGGCAACGAGATCGTGGCTGGCGACCGCGCGTTTGTCATCTACAGCATCATGGCCAAGCTGTTTCAAGCGCGGTGCGTGGAAGTGCCGTTCCGCGACCACACCCACGACCTGCCGGCCATGCGCGCCGCCATCACCGGCCAGACCAAGCTCGTCTTCATCGCCAATCCGAACAACCCCACCGGCACCCGTGTGTCGAATGCCGCGTTGACCAAGTTCATCCAAAGCTTGCCGGCGCATGTCATTTGCGTGCTCGACGAAGCCTACATCGAATTCCTTGCTGACCCGCCGGCCTCGGTGGCTTACGCCCTACGGCACAATGTCGTCCTCCTCCGCACCTTCTCCAAAATCGTCGGTCTGGCTGGCGTGCGCATCGGTTACGGCGTGGCGCAGGCGGACTGCATCGCGCTGATGCAACGCGTCCGCCAACCGTTCAACGTCAACGCCATTGCCCAAGCCGGCGCCTTGGCCGCGCTGGACGATACCGGCCACATCCGCAAGACCAAGGCCTTGACCCAACGCGGGCTGGCGTATCTGGAAAAAGAGTTTACCCGGCGCAAACTGGAGTTCGTCCCCAGTTGTGCCAACTTCATTCTTGTGAACGTCGGCGATGGCGACAAGGTTTTCCGCGCCTTGCAAGAGCGCGGCGTGATCGTGCGCCCGATGCGCGGCTACAAAATGCCCGGCTGGGTGCGGGTAACCGTCGGCTTACCGGCCGAGAACCGGCGCTTCATCCGCGAGCTGGACGACGGAATTAACTTTATTTGTCACACAATTAACTAATTGCGCGACGGAATTAACTAATTCCCTGACACAATTAACCCTTTGCATCACACAATTAACTAATTCCATGACGGAATTAACCTTATTGGTGACGGAATTAACTAATTGCGTGACACAATTAACTAATTCCATGACGGAATTAACTAATTGCGCGACGGAATTAACCTTTTGCATCACACAATTAACTAATTCTATGACGGAATTAACTAATTGCGTGACGCAATGACCTTGATTCCTCATGGAATGGCTTCGATTCACGAGGCAATGACCTTGTTCCCTGACGGAATGACCTTGAGTTGACGGCAAAAGAGGCCGATTTGGGCGGAAATGAAGCCAAGGAAGGCCATCACG
>JBAXAT010000212.1:0-4141 GCA_037142335.1 Verrucomicrobiota bacterium
GGATGCAGAATCTCGTGCTCGACATGGAAAAGGCCGCCAACGAAATTATCAATCTCCTGACGCGGCCGGCGAAATGACCTTCAAAACCCACGTTGAGATTGCCAAAGGCCGTCTGGATGTCACGCCGATGGTAAACGTGCTGTTTCTGCTGCTTATTTTCACGCTGCTGAGTTCGTCGTTTGTGCTGCAACCGGGCTACGGCTTGGTGGACTTGCCGGCGGGCCGCGGCCCAAAAAATATTTCACTTAAGGAACTCGTCATTACCGTTTCGCGCGACAACTTATTGTTTTTTAGAAATCAACCGACGACGTTTGCACAGTTGCCGGATCAATTGCGCTTGGCGGCCGGCGAAACTCGCAATGCCGAACTTATAATTAAAGCAGATCGGCAAGTCGGTTACGAAACGCTGATTAAGGTGATTGACGCGGCGTTTGGCGCCGGCATCTCGGCGGTCAACCTTGCGACCCGCCCGGAAACGCCGGTCGTCCTGTCGAAATGATACCCCGCATCCACATCCACGAACGCCACGTGTTGATGTGGTTACTGGCCGCAACAGTGACGACGATTACCATCGTTGCGCTCTGGCTCGTGGTCCTTCCTCGCGCCGGTAATAAACCCGATAGCCCGGTGCCAACACGTCTCCGGTGGATGCATCCCGGTCAACCTTTACTCGTTGCGGAGTATTTTGATCCTAGCGTGATGTCGCTGCCGGATGCGCGCGGTTTTTCTCGCCACGCATGGTACCATTTTGCTCCAGTCACGATTGTGACCTATGAACCGGACCGTGCGCCGGCATTTCTGGTGCTACCGGCACACGCGGCACTACCGGTCTTGCTGGCGGAAAAACCGATCGACGAACTGGTGCAGGCGGGGACTGAATGGACAACCGTCGCACCGGTTAGCGCGGCAACGGCGATTGCGCGGATGACTAATTCGGTGTTGGAGGTCGTTGGGTTGCTGCGTGGTCGGAATATTTTACAGCAACCGGCATTACCATTGGCACCACCGGGGTTACCGGTTCGCATGGCGCGGGTGTTGCTGGCTGTCACCAGTGACGGGCGGGTGCGGTATGCGGTGTTAGAGCGGTCGTCGGGAAATGAGGCATTGGACGGCGCGGCGGTGGCGGCAGTCCGACAAGTCTGGTTTACACCGGAGCCGACCGCCAATCCATTAGCATTGACGTGGGGGTCGGTACGGCTGGTCTGGGCGGTGCGCATTTGAGAGTTGTCTTGCAGCAGACAAGCCGGTATGAATAACCAGATTAGTGGCAGGCGAGTAAAAACCATTTTGAATAACTGAGGAGAATTGTACTCATGGGTATGTGGATTGGACGAAATCGAAAAGCACGGGTAACCTACGGATTTGACGACATCGCATTAGTGCCGGGTGATATCACGATTAACCATAACGAAGTGGACACGACGTTCCAACTTGGGGCACACAAGATTCGAGTACCTATTTTAGCTAGCGCAATGGATGGCGTTGTGGATGTGAAGTTCGCCATTGCCATGGGTAAACTTGGCGGCGTTGCGGTCCTTAATCTCGAAGGCGTGCAGACCCGCTATAAAGACCCATCCGAAATCCTCGACAAGATTGCGAGTGCCACCAAAGAAGAGGCGACACATCTTACCCAGCAGGTTTACACCGAGCCTATTAAAGAAGAACTGGTAGCCCAGCGCGTCAAAGAAATCAAAGCGGCTGGAGTTCTCTGCGCCGTCAGTGCCATTCCGCAACGCGCCGAACGCTTTGGTGCCATCGCTCAGGAAGCTGGTGCCGACATTTTCGTAGTTCAATCGACCGTGTCAACCGTACGCCACATTTCTAGCGAATACGCGACGTTTAATGTTGCCTCGTTCTGCAAAGCAATGAAGATTCCGGTGGTCATCGGCAACACCGTCACGTACTCCGCCACTCTTGAGTTGATGCAGAACGGGCCTGCCGCCATTTTAGTCGGTGTTGGCCCCGGTGCGGCCTGTACCACGCGCGGCGTTCTCGGCCTCGGCGTTCCACAAGTCACCGCCACGGTGGATTGTGCCGCTGCGCGCGACCACTACTTCAAGCAAACCGGCCGGTACGTTCCAATCATTACCGATGGTGGCATGAATAAAGGTGGCGATATTTGTAAAGCCTTTGCTTGCGGGGCCGACGCCGTCATGATCGGGAGCGCGTTTGCCCGCACCAAGGAAGCACCCGGCCGTGGTTTTCACTGGGGCATGGCCACTCCGCATGCCAATCTTCCACGCGGAACCCGCGTTCGCGTCGGCGTGACCGGTACCGTTAAGCAAATCCTCTTTGGTCCTGCCGAACTTGATGATGGTTCGCAGAATTTGATGGGCGCGCTGATGACCTGCATGGGCAATGTCGGAAAAAAGAGCATCCGCGAGTTTCAGGAAACCGATATTATCATCGCTCCGGCAATCAAAACCGAAGGTAAGATTTTCCAGACCGTCCAAGGCGTTGGGATGGGCAGCAAGTAACAATGGAACAGATTGTCATTCTCGACTTTGGGTCGCAATACACGCAAGTCATCGCGCGGCGGATTCGCGAGTGTCAGGTGTTTTCGCAAATCCTCCGGTACGACACGCCGGCCAGCAAGCTGGCAAAGCTAAAGCCGAGCGGTATCATTCTTAGCGGCGGTCCGTGCAGCGTGTATGACAAGAAGGCGCCGCATTGCGAGTCCGGGATCTGGAAGCTTGGCGTCCCGATTCTCGGTATCTGCTATGGCATGCAATTAATGGCACACCAACTTGGTGGCAAGGTCCAGCCTGGCGGGAAGCGTGAATACGGGCCGGCCGAAATCGACATTGCCAAAGACACAACATTGTTTCGCGAAATGTTGTACGAGCAGCAGGTCTGGATGAGCCATGGCGACAAAGTCACCAAGCTGCCGACCGGCTTTATCACAGTTGCCCAAAGCCTAAATTCACCTTACGCTGCCATTGCCGACAACAAGCGCCGGCTGTTCGGACTACAGTTTCATCCCGAAGTCCATCACACGCCAAACGGCAAGCAAATCATCTCTAATTTTGTCCATGGCATTTGCGGCTGCGGGCGCAACTGGACGATGAAGTCATTTATCGAACGTGCCATTGCCGACATCCGTGTGAAGGTCGGCAAGGACAAGGTGGTACTCGGTCTCTCTGGTGGAGTTGATTCCAGCGTTGCGGCGGCTCTGATTCAGAGAGCCATTGGCGACCAGCTCATCTGCGTGTTCGTTAATAACGGCGTTCTGCGCAAAGGTGAAGCCGAGAGTGTCCAGCGCGTTTTCGGCGAGCACCTCAAGATGAAGTTAGTGTACACCGATGCGACTCAAGTGTTTTTGGCGAAGCTGCGTGGCGTCACAAACCCAGAACGTAAACGCAAGATTATCGGGCGCACGTTTGTCGAGGTGTTCGATAAAGCCGCCCACAAGGCCGGTAAGGCTAGGTTCCTTGCACAAGGCACAACTTACCCGGACGTGATTGAGAGTATTCCGATTGCCGGCAACCCGGCGGCGATGATCAAGAGTCATCACAACGTCGGCGGTCTGCCAAAGCGAATGAAGCTCGAACTACTCGAACCGCTCCGGCAACTATTCAAAGACGAAGTCCGCGAAGTCGGTACCCAACTCGGATTGCCACGTGAGATTGTCTGGCGGCAACCATTCCCTGGTCCCGGCCTAGCCGTGCGCATCCTCGGCGAAGTCAATCGTGAACGTATCGCGGTGTTGCAAAATGCCGATTGGATTGTCATCGAGGAAATGAAGAAGGCGGATTTGTATTACAAGATTTGGCAGACATTTGCCGTGCTATTGCCAGTCAAGTCGGTTGGCGTAATGGGCGATGAGCGCACTTATGAGAACGCGATTGCCATTCGCGCGGTCGATAGCGTAGACGGAATGACTGCCGACTGGGTCCGGTTGCCTTACGACTTGCTCGCCCGGCTTTCGACGCGCATCATCAACGAAGTCAAAGGTGTCAACCGCGTCTGCCTCGATATCTCCAGTAAACCGCCGGCCACGATTGAGTGGGAGTAATTGTCGTTGCCGGCAGCTTAGGTATACGAGCCTAACTCTTTTGCGAGCGTGACAAATTGCCGGAACTGTTCGAGGCTCACACTGTCTGGCACAGAGTGGTCGGAACTGCTGATGTAACCACCAGCT
>JBAXAT010000213.1:0-4113 GCA_037142335.1 Verrucomicrobiota bacterium
CATCATCATTAAAATAAGAATCGCGTTCCAGAACGCGCCGGACACCGGCATCTTCAACCGCGCAAAAAAATACGCAGCACACAACCCGAGCGCCAGCACCACCACTGTGATACTGGTTGAGATGAAGATGCTATTGGCGACGGTGGGCATGACTGTCCGCCAGGCTTCGACCCAGTTTTCGGGATGCATTGGCTGGGTCAGCGTTGCCGGCGCCGCATAGAATTGTTTGTTCGTTTTGAAGCTGACGACGCCGACGAGGTAAAGCGGCAGGAAGGCAAACGCCAAAACACCCCAGATAGTCAGATGTTTCAATAATCGCAAGCTGCCGGCGCCAAGCCGGGATAACTGCGGATTGACAGTCCGGCGGACCGGTATCACGAGATGTGTCGGCGCAACTAATGCCGGCGGTAGACGTTTGCGCGTCCATGATCGATTCATCGCCCATGTCAGCGCTTTCTGCAATGTCATCACGATGATGGTCAGCACGATGCCAACCGCGCAGGCATAGCCCATTTGTTGATCAACGAACGCCTTGCGGATCATGAACAAGGCCGGCACGTTGGCGTTACCGCCGGGGCCGCCGTACATGCCGGCCAGCGCCAACACCATCCCGGCATCTTTCAGTGTGTCAATGATCACAAACACCAGCAGCAGATAGATCGAGCCACTGATTAACGGCAGTTCAATCCGCGTAAATTTTGTCCACCAGTTAACGCCGTCGATCTCCGCCGCTTCATAGACATCCTTGCTGATACCTTGGAGTTTGGCCAGATGCGTAAGCACGGCGAACGACCCGACCCACGGGAAGCCCCAGACCACGCAGGCCACCAAAATCAGGCGGGGATCGCCGAGCCAGGCCGGTAACGATTGGCCGACTTGGAAAATGCCGCCCCAGTGGAAAAATTTATCGAGATGGGCCAGCCCGTTGAGTAAACCACTCGACACCAGGAACCGGTTGAGATAGCCAGATGTCGCCTCAAAGAAAAACGACCGCCAAATCAGGGCAATCACCAAGCCCGGGATTACCATTGGCACAACAAACATGGTGCGGTAGAAAAATTGCAGCCGCGTACTCCGGCATCTATGGATGCACACCGCCACCAGCAATGCCGGCAACATCTTCACAATATTCCATGCCCCCAGAATCAACGCGACCTTGAACGAACTCCAGAACTCTTGCGAAGTGAGCAGGTCCCGATAGTTCGCCAAACCGATAAAATCCGAGACATCTGCGCCGTTCCACCGGTAAAAGCTGTGGAACACGCCGCTCGCCGCCGGGTAATACACAAACAGTCCGATTAGAATCAGCGTCGGAACGATGAATAGATAGATTTCCCAGTGATGCCGGATTTGCCGCCAATGGATCTTGCGGATTTCCATGATTACCGGTGGCCTCCGAGTTGCCGGCGGACATTGGCGAGTGCGGCCGGACTGATTTCGTATGGAGCCGGCGCATTGGTGACGGGACCATCGCTGACCAATTTAGCCAGCAGGCTTGGTCGTAAATCGCGAACCAGCAGCCGGTCCGTCTCAAGCTGCCGATAACGGATCCACGCCGCGGTGGGATTCTTTGCGTCTTCCAGCATGGCGCGGGCCCGCAGCCCGGCCATCAATTGTTCCTCGCGGATTGTGACGCGCTGATTATCCTGTTGCAGTTCGGCGAATTCTTTCGGCGCATGGTCACGATAGTACGCCAAGTACTGCGCGGTCATGGCGGGATAGTCAATCTGGTTAATCAAGAAGAGCGCGAGCAACTGCTGCCATTTCACATTTGTATCGCCGCCCAGAGTCAATGGCATTGCGCCGTACACGCCTTCAAAATGCGGTTCGTAGCCGGCCAGTGCCGGCGGCATTTCCGAGCCGCGGATGGATGGAATCCAGCCAATGTGCCGGTTGAATTCGGTATTGCCACGCTGGCTGGTTAGAAACTGGAGAAAATCCAGCGCGACTTCCGGATGTTTGCAGGTGCGCGTGATGACAAACGGCATGCCGGCAAATGTGCGGTCGTACACCGGGCCTTCCAAAATCTGTCCGAACTCCGGGTCGTTTCGTGCCGGCAATGGAAAGTCTAAAACGCCAACATCAAATGTGCCGCGCGCCTGTTCGCGTAGACTCTGGGCATCCCACGTGCCGGATGTAATGAAGACTGAACGTTGCTGCGCAAAGAGAAATACAGCTTCGTCGCGGCTCAACCCGGTCACGCCGACCGGCATGAACTGCGTCAGCTCGCGCAACATCTGGAACCGGGCCGCGAACGGCGGAAAATCCAACCCGATCCGGTGGGTCGCAATGCCAGTAAAGAATTCATCCGCGCCAACGGTGCCATCGCGGTTGAAGTCGAGTTGGCGCAACGCCGCAAATGTGAGCGGCTCGCACATCGTGCTATCCCACATGCCGATATGGTAGCTCGATGCCGCAATCGGGATGTACGGCCGGTCGTGGTCGTCGCGTTGCCGTTGAATTTGTCCGCAGATGGAAATGAAATCCCGGTAATCTCGCGGCGGCGTGGTGCGGCCGGTTAATTTAAAGTACAAATCCCGGTTGTAGACAATCCGGTAGGCAAACTGCGCCAGCGGCACCGCCATGTACGCTTGCAGTTCCTCGATATAACCGGCGCGCATCCCGTCCTTGAATGTATTCCGCCATGGCGCACCGGCCAGCGCTGTCCCGGCATTGTACGGATTAGGCTGGTTGACGTAGTTGTTTAACGGCAGGAAATACCGGCTGTGATAACTCAGCAGCAATGCCGGCGATAACAGGCCGGCCTCGATAATGTCCGAGGCCGTGCCGCCCATCACTTGGGTCGTGAGCCATTGGCTGTAGGTGCTTTCTGGTACGGCATCCTGCACGATGTAGACTTCCGGATGCAGCTTTTGGTATTCCGCCGCCAACGCGTTAAAGCCGTCGCGCACGCCGGGTTCCAGTTGCCAGTGGCCGATGCGCAAGGTGACCTTGGTGCCCGGCGGCGCCTGTTTCGCCCGGTAACTAAAGATCGCCACTGCCGCCCACAAATACGCAATGCTCACCACCAACACCGGGAAGTTGCGCCGCAGGAATTGCCAAGGCTTCACTGGCGCAACCTCGCTTCCACTTCGTCCATGTGTTGCAGTTCGCGGTTGGCGAGAAACCGGCGCTGATCAGTTGGATACTCGGCAATCAGCTTCCGGTAATACTCGCGGGCCACCGCAAAATTGCCGCAATCAAACTCCGCCAGTGTTGCAATGCTCCAGTAATCACCGGCCTGATCAATGGGCGCGCTCGCATCCGTTTCCACCGCGCGCAAGGTCTCCAACAACGCCGCCAGCCGTTGTTCGTGTTCGCCCAGAATCTGGTAGCCGTGCGCCAATAGTTTCCAAGCGGCGTACCGGTACGGCGACTGTGGATGTGTCTTTAGAAAATCTACCAACGCCGCCGTTGCCGTCTTTGCCGTGGCTGGTTGTGGTGCCGCCAGGATTGCCGCCTGTTGAAATAAAAACGCCTCAGTCCCGGCTGGATGCGCCGGGAACTTGTCAATCACGGCTTGGTACGTGTGCTGCAATCGCGCAATCGCTAGCAAACTCCACGCGGCGGCGTCACTCTCTGGGGCGACGGCAATCGCGCGCCGGTAAAGTTCCACCGCCTTGACCGGGTCTTCGCCGGGCCGCCGCAACGCCCACGTCGTTGCCAGTCCGTAAAGCTCCTGGGCTTGCCAGGTTGGATTGGTTGCGGTCTGCGCCACGCCGCGCTCAAAGGTTTTAACCGCCAGATTAAATTCGGCTTGGCGGAACTGTTCCCAGCCTGCCCGCAACAAATCAGCACCGGTCTCAGCGACCAGTGTTACCGGAAGCAACCCCCACAAAATTATCCAGCGCAGCTTCACGTGTCTGAATCATATTATGGCGTGTCAGTTTGGCAAATGGAATATCTGAATTTCCGCTGGCAAAACAACGCGGCTGGGAGGCCGGTCGTTGCCGGATCGCAGCGGGAAGGTATCTCCAGCGGCAGTTAGGCAGCGCTGATGTGTACGCCGATCTGCATGGTCAACACACCGCAATCCATTAAGCCGAGTCTGTGAGACGGCACGACGGTGTTTTCGGGCCAACTCCAAATCACGCACGTCGTCCGTTGCGAGAC
>JBAXAT010000214.1:0-4100 GCA_037142335.1 Verrucomicrobiota bacterium
GCCCAGCAGGTGCCCGAGAAAGTGAAAATGTCCCGGCGGAGCAAGGCGATGACCTTGCAGCAGAAAGTCTCCCGGCAAGTGCAACGCGGGTTTGTCGGTCAGACATTGCGCGTGCTCGTTGAGAAACAAACCAAGACTGGTTGGCAAGGGCGGTCGCATGCGGATGCACCGGAGATTGACGGAATGGTTACCGGCATGGACAATGTCCGCAGCGGGGAATTTACGAATGTTCAAATTACAGGTTCAACGAGCTACGATCTGAAAGGGAGAATTCAGTATGGCGAGAAAATTTAAAGTCGGCATCATCGGTGCGGGCGGCATCGCAACTTGGGCGCATCTGCCCGGCTGGAAGAGCATCGCGGACGTCGAAGTCGTCGCCATCGCGGACATTGACGAGGCGCGCGCGCAATCGGTTGCGAAAACAAACGGCATCGCGCATGCGTGCAAGGATTACCGGGATTTGGTGAAACTCGATTTGGATGCGGTCGATGTCTGCACGCCAAATCGGGTTCATACGCCGGCCGTGATTGCGGCGCTCAACGCCGGTAAGCACGTAATTTGTGAAAAACCGCTCGCGGTAACTACTAAGGAAGTCCGGCAAATGGGCCAACTGGCCGACCGGAAGAAACTTAAATTGATGACGGCGCAGCACCAACGTTACACCAACTCGGCGCGTGCGATCAAAGGCTGGGCAAATGCCGGTGGGCTCGGCGAGGTTTACCACGCGCGAGTCCGTGCGATGCGCCGCGCGTTGCTGCCAGTCGCACCGGGATTCATTGATAACAAACTTTCCGGCGGCGGGCCGTGCATGGATATCGGCGTCCACGCGCTCGACCTTTGCATGTGGTTGATGAATTGTCCGAAGCCGGTGCGGGTGACCGGCACGGCCAAAGTTAATTTTGCCAAGGGCCACAAGATTCCCGGCATGTGGGGCGAGTGGGACCGCAAACTATTCAGCGTTGAAGACTTTGCCGCTGGGTTTGTCCACTTCGACAACGGCGCAACGATGACGCTGGAAGCGGCGTTCCTCGGGCATCAACCGGAGACCGAAGACATGAGCTGCCAGGTGTTCGGAATGAATGGAGGCGTGAAATGGCCGAGTGCCGAGTTTGCCACCGTGACCGGTGGCAGTTTTGCGCAAGGCACGTTGACCGCCGCGCGCAACGTTGAGAAGCCGCATACTGAGGAACTCAAGGCCTTTTATGATTGCGTGGTGAACCGCAAACCGTCGCCTGTGCCGTGGACGGAAACCATCCGCGTCATTGCCATCCTCGAAGCGATCTACGCCGCGCAAGTCAAGGGACGGGAAATCGCTGTGAAATTCTGAGGTAAATCGGTTATGCGCATAGCAACAATTCTGGTGATGTTGGCGATCGGAATGGCCGGTTGCGCCACTGGCTTCGATCGATTGGAGACCGGCACACCGACACTGACGACATCGCAACGTGATGAGTTAATGCGAAACGCAAAGTCGCCAGCGGAGTTAGGATTACCGGCGCGCTTTAGTCCAAATGTGTCGGTCGGCGGCATTGCCAGTGTAACAAATGTTACGGTCGCGCTTTGCCAGGTTCCAACGCGTCAGCCGCGTGAAATTGGCGGTCAATTCGGCGTGCCGGTAATTCTCGCTAACGTCAACGGCAAGGGCGGCGTGCGGATGTTAATCGATAGCGGGAGTAACCGGAATTTATTCGGCTATGCGCTTGCCCGCGATCTCGGAGTAACCGCAGTGGCCGGGCTTGATCCAGTCACAAGCCTCGGCATCGGTGGATCGGTGGACAATTTCACCGGTGTGGTCCGCAGTATCAAGGTGGAGACGTTGGAGTTGAAGCGCGTCCTTGCATTGATCGGGCCGGACACGCAGGTGCTGAATGTCACGCACGGATTCTGGAACAACCCCCAAGCAATGATCCTCGGTCTCAACACACTGCGGATGCTCTCCTATGTTTCGATTGATGCCCCGAACGGCACGATCACATTCGCCCCCCGCGAAACATACCAGCCTCGGCCGACATCGGTTTTCGTCACGGCCGTCCCGCTGCAATGGGTGAATGGATTGCCGATGGTCGAGGTGGTCATTGATGGGCGATCGACGCAGTGCTACGTGGATACCGGCGGCGATTACGGTTTACTGCTGCCGCGCAAATTTGCCAGCGAACTGGGCTATTGGAAGCCGGGGCAGGAAACCATTGGTATTTCAAAAGGTGTTGGCGGGGCATCGCTATCGGCGACATATGAAGTCCGTGAGGCCAAGATTGGGCAGTCAACATTTGTTAAATTTCCGGCGCGCACACAAGTGACCGGGCCGGATGCTGCTGGCGGACAAGTTTTACTTGGCAACGTTTGCCTGCGCCGGTTACGCGTGACATTTGATTTCCTGCATAGTCAGTTATGGCTGGAACGTTGAAACACAAGCCACGAGTCTGTATCGGTATGAGCGGTGGCGTGGATTCTAGCGTTGCCGCCTATCTGCTGAAGGAACAAGGCTACGAGGTCATCGGCTTGACGTTTCGGAATTGGCCGCAAGATTGCCTGAGTCGCGCCGAAGACAAATGCTGTGGCCCGCAAGCCGTGACCGATGCCCGCATGGTGGCGCACACACTCGGAATTCCGCATTACGTCGTGGACGAAATCGGCGCATTTCAGCGCGACGTGATTGATTACTTCGTTGCCGAGTACCGGCAAGGCCGCACACCGAATCCCTGCATCATCTGCAATGAGAAGATCAAGTTTGGCACGTTACTGAAACAAGCCGAGCAACTCGGCGCGGAGTTCATCGCCACCGGCCACTATGCGCGGATTGAGCATGGCGACCGGTACTTGTTGCGCAAAGGTTGCGACCCGCACAAGGATCAATCCTACTTTCTGTTTTTGCTCCGGCAAGAGCAGCTGGCAAAAGCGCTGATGCCGATTGGTAATTTAAGCAAAGATGAAACACGGGCCATTGCCGGCAAGCTTGGACTCAAAACTGCGGAGAAAGTCGAGAGCCAGGAAATCTGTTTCGTGCCGGACAAGGATTATGGCCGGTTTCTGCACGAGACCGGCAAGCTGGCGGATCGGCCTGGCGAAATCGTCACCAGTGCCGGTAAGGTTGTCGGCACCCACGCTGGGATTCAATATTTTACGATTGGCCAACGTGAAGGTTTGAAGCTCGGTGGTCAGAAAATACCACTCTACGTCGTCGCGCTCGATGCCGCTCAGAACCGTGTTATCGTCGGCCCGGCACCGGAGCTACTGCGGAGTGAATTCACTGTTTCAAATTGTAGTTGGCTGGCAATTGACCCGCCGACCAGTGCTATCGAAGTCACAGTCAAGATTCGATACAAGCATCCCGGTTGTCTGGCAACGGTGGAGCAGGGGACGGTGAAATTGCACGAACCGCAACGCGCCATCACACCCGGCCAAGCCGCGGTATTTTACCGTGACGACATTGTGCTAGGCGGCGGTTGGATTGTCGGCTGAGAGTGTGCGAGGCGAACTAACATGAAACCACTTTTTACTCCGCGACGGGAACTGAGCCGTACCGGTTTTCAGGCAACTCGCCTCGGCATCGGCGACATTGCGGATCGTAACGTGCCGCTAGCGGACTGCGTCGCCACATTGCGGCGAGCATTGGATGCCGGGCTGAACGTGATTGATACTGCGCCGATGTATGAGGCTGGTTACAGCGAAGAAATCGTTGGCGCGGCATTGCACGGGCGGCGTGCCGGCGTGTTTGTGATTGATAAGATTGATGAGCTGGACGCGCCGGTCCGGCCGCAAGTGGAGGCGAGCTGGCAACGGTTGGGGTTCGCGGATGTGGATTTATTTTTGTTTCACGGCGTCAGTACGCTGGAGCAGTGGCACAAGCTCCGCTTCGATGAGTTGGCCGGGTTGGCGCGCTTCCGTGGTATTTCCTGCCACAATCCCGTCGTGCTCCGCGAAGCGATTCCGTCCGGCTTGTGCGATGTGGTGATGTTCCCAGTCGGCGCGTTTGTAGACGGCCGTTATGTCACTGAGATTTTACCATTGGCTCGCCAACACCGGGTCGGCACGATTGGAATCAAGACGTTTGGCGCCGGTAAACTGTTGGGCGACACGGAAGGTTATAGCCGGCCGCTGTC
>JBAXAT010000215.1:0-4096 GCA_037142335.1 Verrucomicrobiota bacterium
AATTGCGTTGCGCAAAAACAGGCCGGCTACTTTGCTGTATCAATTCGCTGTCTCCTCGGCGATGTCACTGTCGCCCAAATGCGCGCCGTGGCCAGCATCGCGCGCCGGTATTGCGGTGGGCGCGTGCGCACGACAATCACGCAAAACATGATGTTGCGCTGGATTCCGGCGCGGCATCTGCCGAATGTTCACGCGGAACTCACGCAAGCCGGCTTGGGCGCGCACGAAGCTGAACATCTCGCCGACGTGACGCGTTGCCCCGGCGCCGACACGTGCCAGTTGGCGATCACGCACTCGCGCGGGTTGGCGGAAGCGTTGGGCGAGTTGTTCACGAATGGCTTGGCGCAGGATCCGGTCCTGCAAGATTTGACGATTAAAATCAGCGGATGTCCGAACTCATGCGGCCAGCATCAGATTGCGGACCTCGGCTTTACCGGCACCAGTAAAACCATCGACGGCCATGCAGTGGCGCATTACCGGCTGTTGCTTGGCGGTCGCACCGGTAACGGCGGGGCCACTTTCGGCGTGCCGGTTGTAATGTTACCGGCCAAACGGATTACGAGCGCAGTGACAAAGTTGCTCGGACATTACAAAGCCACGCGGACAGCGACGGAAACTTTTCACGATTTCGTTCAGCGTGCTGGCGTGCCGGCCTTGCGGCAGTTACTGGAAGAATTTACGACGCTACCGCCGCACCGGGAACAGCCAGAGTTGTACGGCGATATCGGCTGGGTCGGCGAATTTTCTGCCAAAGGATAATGACCAGTGGCTGCGTCGCGAAAAAACAAGTCTGCGCCGGTGTTGGCAGCGCATCGTGATCATCCGCGCCGGTTTGAGGATTTTCAGTTTGTCTATCCGGTTTTGTCACGCCGGAGTCGCGGCATTTCGATTGGACTGAACACCAACCCGAACAAGGTATGCAACTTCAATTGCGTCTACTGCCAAGTGGACCGCAGCACGGCACCGGCTGTGCGCTGTTTCGATTTGGCGGCAGCGGAATCCGAGTTGCGCACACTGGTGGATTTGGTTCAATCTGGCGCGTTGGCGAAGGCGCCGCCGTTTGACACGGTGCCGGCACCGCTGCGGCGATTGAACGACATTGCGCTTAGCGGCGATGGCGAGCCGACGACGTTAAAGAATTTTTTAGGCGTGATCGAAATGGTTGTCCGGCACAAACCGCGCGGCGTCAAACTAGTACTGATTACCAACGCGACCGGTCTGGAGCGCGCCGATGTGCAGCGCGGGTTGGCGTTGATGGATGCGCACGACGGCGAGGTGTGGGCGAAACTTGATGCCGGCACGAGCGAGTATTACCGGCAGGTGGATCGCTCCGGAATTGCATTTGAGCGGATTTTGCAGAACATTACCGCCACGGCGCGCATTCGGCCGGTGGTCATCCAGAGTTTGTTCCTCAAACTGCACGGCACTGGGCCGAGTGTGGAGGAAGTTTCCGCATATTGCGACCGGCTACGCGACATTGTTGGCGGTGGTGGAAAAATTAAACTCGTGCAGATTTGCACGGTGGCGCGGCGGGCGATGACGACAGTGAACGGCGTTCCGGCGTGGCAGTTTGTGGCGGCATTGACGGATTCAGAAGTGGATGCGCTGGCGGATGTTGTCCGACATCGAACCGGTCTGCCGGTGGAGAATTATTACGGCCAAGTGTGAGGTTGTAGTGCGGATAATGTTCCGCTTGGCATCGGTAACAGTTCTGCTATGCTCCGTCCCAATCGATGAGTACCACGAATCCAACTGGCGCACCGCGACCGCTTGAAGTTGGCGATCAACTTGGCCAATATAAACTGGTTGAGTTGCTAGCTATCGGCGGTATGGCCTTGGTCTATCGCGCCTACGACTCCTCGCTCGACCGGTACGTTGCCATCAAAGTTCTCAAGCCTGAACTTGCCAGCGACCCAGAAATTGCCAAGCGCTTCCTCAATGAAGCGCGTGCGGCAGCGGCACTCAATCATCCGAATATTGTCCACGTTTACGCTGCCGGCGAACAAGCTGGTGCGGTCTTTTTTGCGATGGAATTGGTGATGGGCGATCAGATTGAAACACTGCTTACCCGGCAAGGCCAGATTCCGGTTCGTGAATCCGTCGAATTCATCCGGCAAGCTGTGCGCGGCCTCCAGCATGCCCACGAACATGGCCTCATTCACGGCGATGTTAAGCCGGCTAACTTTCTTGTCTCCGAAAACGGCATGCTCAAGGTTTCGGATTTCGGTTTGGTACGACATGTTAAAGCTTCATCCGGGAAGGTCGAGAATGAAAGCCTGTATGGCACGCCTGGCTACATCAGTCCTGAAGTCATTACCGGTCGCGCGGCCGACCATCGGAGTGATATTTATTCGCTGGGGGCGACGCTGTTTCACATGCTGGCAGGGCGCCCGCCATTTCTCGGTGCCACGACAGATGAAACACTGCGCATGCATACGCAGGCGCCGGTGCCATCCATTCAAACTTTTAATTCTAATGTGCCGGTTGCGTTGGCGCAAATCGTTACTAGGATGTTGGCCAAAAACCCAGCCGCCAGGTACCAAAGCTACACCGAGCTACTCCAAACGCTGGACCGATATCTTGGCGAACGCCACATGGCCGGTGTGCGACCGCTGCTTAAAAATAACAGCGGTCAGAAACAAACACCAGTTGCCGCACCTGCTAAATCTACCACACCCTCGTATCGTGAATTATCGCTCAACGTAATTTTAACACTCATTTCCGTCATCGGCTGTGCAGCGATTTTATATTTCGTTTTCGTCGTTTACCCTAAACGTAATGGCAAGGTGTCTGCCGGTAAGTCGACCGCAGGCGTAATTGCGAATCCGGTGCCGGCTCCTAGTAACAACCGCGAGGTGCAAGCGGCGAATGAATTTAAGACGTTGAGAGTTACCGCGGAAGCCGCCGCGGCTGACGGTCAACTCGGTCGTGCCGATGAGATTTATACAAAATGGCCGGCAGAACAATTTTCAGGAACGTCTGCTAGTCAGGCAGTCAACGCTGAACGGATTCGGTTGCGCTCAACCGCCGGGCAACAGTGGCAGGCGGCGCAGACGGAAATAAAAACACTGCGCGCGGCCGGTAAATTTGCTGAGGCTATCGCAGTATGTGACCGGCAGGCGCATGTCTGCGCTGGCTTTGCAGATTTGCCGGATGAAATTGACGGTCTGCGACGGAAGATTGATCAGGAACAGAAAACCAAGATTACTGCTACTAAAGCTGTTGCGGATGCCGCGAAAGCTACTGCTGACGCAACTGCGGCAGCGGAAGCTGCAATCGTACAAGCCCGGCAAGCTAAACTTCAACAACTCCAATCTGACCTGACGGTTTTGATTACCGGTTTACAATGGGACAAAGGTCGTCAGGTTGTACAAAACGCTACTGCCGAAGCTGGTAAGGATGCCATCGTTCAGCAAGAGTTAATTCGGTGGCAGAGCCAGTTTGATGGTTTACTCGCGTTGCGCTCCGGGATGAGTGCTAGACTCAAGGCCGCGCCCAGCGCGCCGGTCACGCTCACCACCAAACGTGGTGACTTCAATGGCCAAATTACCGGTTTCGATGCGAATCGGGTGGTGCTTCGCCAAACATTAGGCGCCGCTGGTTTTGCCGAAATCCCTCTGGCGTGGAATGATTTAACGCCGGCCAGCGTATGTCGGTTGTTTTTCACAGGCCTTGATTCCGACCAGCCAGAAGAAATGTTTGGCTACGCCGTATTCTTGGCGAATCAGGCATTGACCCAGCAGGCGCGAGTGGAGGATGCCCGGCAAACTTTGCAAGCCGTCGCGAGTCGCCTCCCAGCCAAAGCGGTTGTATTGGAGTCGTATTTGAAGCAGCTCGAAGGCCTCTACCAAGAGTGTTTCCTGACCGAAGAGTTCGTCAACCGCGAGGTCGCAAAAACAGAAGCCAGCGTGATTCAATAACCGCCAGGATTGTTTGGCGCTGAAAAAAGGTTTGCGTAGCGCGGTGCCGCACGCAGCCCCACCCGCCTCATGCTCGATATATATTGGCCGACATCTTCTACCGTGTCTGAAAATGAACCGGGCTCTCGTGCTGCGGCCGATTGGGCCGGGGCCCCGCCGGCCTTCCTGCAGCCGCC
>JBAXAT010000216.1:0-4091 GCA_037142335.1 Verrucomicrobiota bacterium
GGTTATCTGAATACGCACTTTACCGCAGTCGCACCGCAGCGGCGCTGGATTAATTTGCGGGATTGGCACGAGCTGTATTGCGCCGGACATCTAACCGAGGGCGCGGTGGCGTACTTTGAGGCGACCGGTAAGCGTAAGTTTCTGGATGTGATGTGCCGGTACGCGGATTACATCGGCACGGTGTTTGGCCCACGGCCCGGCCAGAAGCGCGGTTACTGCGGTCACGAAGAGATTGAGCTGGCGCTGGTGAAGCTCTACCGGGCGACGAACGAACAGCGGTATCTCGATCTCGCGAAGTACTTCATCGATGAACGCGGTCAGCAGCCGCACTATTTCGATCTGGAAATGAAAGCGCGCGGTGAGAATTTCCGCCAGTTCGTGCAATCGGGGTATCACTACATGCAAGCCCACGTGCCGGTCCGCGAGCAGCGAGAGGCGACCGGTCACTCAGTGCGCGCGATGTACTTGTATTGTGGTATGGCCGATGTAGCGGCAGCAACTGGCGATGAGACGTTGCTGGCGGCTTGCCGGCGGCTTTGGAAAAATTTAGTTCACAAACAAATTCACATCACGGCCGGACTCGGGCCGGTGCATATCAACGAAGGCTTCACCGCTGACTATGATTTGCCAAACGAAGGGGCGTATCTGGAAACCTGTGCCGCAATTGGATTGGTCTTCTGGGCGCAGCGAATGGTGCATGCGGAGTTGGACAGCCAGTACACCGATGTGATGGAGCGCGCCTTGTATAATGGCACGATCAGCGGTTTCGCGCTCGATGGAAAGAGCTTCTTCTACGGCAATCCGCTCGCGGTGCAACCGGGGTTTGATGGGAACGCCCGTTTCATCACGAAGGATTATCATTACCGGCGCAGTGAATGGTTCGGCTGCGCCTGTTGTCCACCCAACATCGCCCGGATGATTGCGCAGTTACCCAGCTTTTTGTATTCGACCGGCGCAACTGAGCTTGCTGTCCACCACTATGCGCAGAGCCAGGCGCAACTCACCGTTGCCGGTCAGACAATCAACATCACCCAAACGACCGATTACCCGTGGGACGAAAAGATTGTGTTGACCATCCAACCGGAACGAGCTGCGAGATGGACATTGGCGGTGCGCATTCCCGGTTGGTGTCGCGGTGCCAAGTTGCAGGTCAATGGCAAGTCAGTCGCGTCGATAATTCGGAAAGGCTACGCCATTCTCAAGCGTGAATGGATTGCCGGCGACCGGGTCACGCTCATTCTGCCGATGCCAGTGGAACGAATCGAAGCGCATCCATCAGCCCGGCAAGACTGCGGACGGGTGGCGCTCCAACGCGGGCCGGTAGTCTATTGCTTGGAAGAAGTGGACAATGGCAGCAACCTCAATGACATTTTATTGCCAGCGAGGCCAGTATTCACCATCCAGCGCGGTAAGTCCGGTATCTTTGCGGGCGTGCCGCAGATTCGCACCAAAGCAAATCGTCGTAATGCCAGCGACTGGCATGGCGAACTGTACCGGCCGCAAAGTGTTTCACGAAAAATGGTATGCACCATCACCGCTATTCCATATTTCATGTGGGCCAACCGCGCTCCCGGCGAGATGCTGGTTTGGATCCGGTCCGCCGAATGAGTCAAGATCACAGTCATTGGCACTGGCACGCATTCCGTCTTGTGCTGGTTTATGGAATCAGATAGCTTTTTACGCAGCGTGATTTCATTGTCATCACCAGATGCAGTTAAACGGATGCGACTTATCTTTTGGATAATCGCGATCGTCGTAGCGGTGATCTGGGGGGTCAGTACGGTATACCGCGCTGGGCCATATACGTTCGGTGCCCACAGTTGGGGTTCGAAAGTTCATCGAACCGATTTCACGGTTTACACTGGAGCCAGTCAGGCGGTGCTTGATGGTACCGATATCTATGCCGTGCGAAATCCGCGCGGTTGGGCGTATGTATATCCGCCGCCATTTGCGGTTTTGATGGTGCCGTTTGCGTTGCTTCCATTGTTTTGGAGTATGCTGATTTGGTACGTGCTGTCGGTCTTATTTCTCATCAGCGCAGTGGTGATGTGCTTGCGATTGGTGAGGGAGGCGGTACCGGAAATAGATGCGACTGGACGAATGATTTTGGTGGTCGGCCCGTTAATCGCGTTGAGTGTGTGGTTCATGCCGGGATTGGCGCGTGGGCAGGTCAACACGTTGCTGTTGTGGCTGACGGTGGGGGCAGTTTATTGGCAGCGCAAGGGACAAGACTGGCGCGCCGGTAGTTGTCTGGCGGGAGCGACATTACTGAAGATTTTTCCGATTGTGTTGCTCGGATACTTCATCTGGCGGAAACGCTGGCGGCTCGCGCTGGCGACATTGGTAATGCTGGCGGTTTTGACAATCGGGCTACCGGCGCTGGTATTCGGGTGGCAAAAGAACATCGACTATTTGACCGAGTGGGGACACGTGGTCGCCCAACCATCATTGGCGGTGGAGTCGGCTCGCGCAAACTCCCCATTGCACGAACAATTGATCAGTAATGAAAAACCGCGCAACCAGTCATTGGAGCCGGTGCTGTGGAGATTAAACTGCGGCAAGGCTGCTCGGCCGCTGGCTGTGGCTTCAAGTTTGGTGATGGTTGGACTAATGTGGTGGGTAGGGCGGAAGTCGGCGCCGGGAAATGAATTGCTGATTGTGTCAGCAGTGTTTGTATGGATGTTGTTGGCGCAGCCGTTGGCGGAATCACACTATTTCGTTTTATTGCTCTTGCCGATGACAAAGTTGGTTGCACTGGCAAGGAGTGCGACGAAACTCCACATGCGAAAAGTTGCGCTGTGGATGTGGATAGCTTTCGTCCTGATAGGGTTACCGGCGGCGGCAAAAAAAATGGAAGTCCTGCGGATCTATGGCGCTCTGTGCTGGCTTTCGTTGGCATTGTGGGCTGCGTTATTGTGGATGGCGTGGCCGCGCCGCCATCTTCAAGGTAAACCAATCGCTGAATAAATCAGTATCAGCGGATAATAACTACCACATTCTGTGGCGGCTTGTGTTCAGTCGGATGGTCGGAGTTGCGAGAAGACAGTGAGTCTGCTAGTGTCGGAACACAAGCAATGAAACCAGCCGCAAAATTTCAAGGAATGGGTCGCGCTCTCGGAGTTGGGTCACAGATGGTGGCGGCGACCGGTGTCGGTGCGGTCATCGGGTGGTGGTTGGATAAAATGACTGGCTGGGTGCCGTTATTGACGTGCGTTTTCTTTGTGTTGGGATCGATGGCGGGATTTATATCGGTATACCGGGCGCTTAACCATGATGCGGAAAAGCGGTCATGATATTGGATCGGTCAGCAATTGTTGGAATTGCGTGTGGGTCGCTGATTGGTGCGACATGTGCGGTTCTGCAAATTCGTGAGTTACGTCAGAAAAGCCGCGTGACCGGGGCGCCGGGCGTGGGTCGCTTGGTGCCGGGCGCGGTGGCTCGACTGCTATTCGCAGGTGTGGGGTTATGGGCGGCATTTCGGTTCGCGGAGCCGAATAAATTCTGGTTGACAGGGGCGTTAGTTGTAAGTTATACGGCACCACTCTTGGTGCAGTTAAAGAGGTTAATTTTCCCGAAGAAATAGCTTAAGGGACGAGTTTATCCATGGGTGAACATCACACTACAATTCATGTTTCATTCTACCTGTGCGGCATCGACTTGAGTATCACCAACTCGGTGGTCATGCTCTGGTTAACGTCACTGCTCACATTTCTCTTTCTCGCGTTAGCAGCTCGCGCCGTAAAGACAACCGGTGAAGGTCGTTTCCCTAACCTCGTCGAAGCATTGCTAGAATTCGTTCGCGAAAACATTACAGATGCATTCATGGGGCATAACGGCGCAAAGTGGTTTCCCTTCATCGCTTGCGTGTTCTTCTTCGTGCTGTTTAGCAACCTGATCGGCATGATTCCGGTTCCCGGTTACTTTCACGCCCCAACTAATAATCTCAATGTCACCGCCACGCTCGCCATCGTGGTGTTTCTCGTGGTGCAAGCCGCTGCGGTCATTCATCACGGACCGCTGTACTACGTTGGTATTCTGTTCCCGAAGAGCGCGCCGTCATGGCTGCGCTTTTCGCTGATGCCGATTATCGA
>JBAXAT010000217.1:0-4068 GCA_037142335.1 Verrucomicrobiota bacterium
GTCATATGCTCTTATCTCTCAGTTGTGACCCAAACACAAAGTTTCGGATAGGCTCAATAACAGCCTTGAAATAGACTCAGGACTCTGGACTCAGAACCCGGGACGCAGGACTGAAGACCGCGCCCCCACGTCAACCCGAATCAGGCGCGGCAGAGGGGATCGCTTTGTGCATTCTTCCGCGTCATTTGGTCACGGTGACCGAAACAGGGTTTGTCTGCAATTCTTTGAATTTCGCAATGGCCGTGTAGTCGCCGACTGGCAATCCAGCAAACATGTTGTCCAATCCGCCACTGAAGCCGGTGTTGAGCGGACCATCATGGGTGCCAATGGGGTAGGTTCTGATCAGCTTGCCATTTTGTGAAATCAGCAAGACCCATTTGTAGTTTTCGGTTGCGGTATTCCATTTCGTGCAGTGGAACCAAAGGGCGACTTTTGCCGGATTCCGGTTGGCCAATGAGATTTTGTTTTTGAGTTCCAACCGGTACGGCTCCTCGGGCGGTGGCTGGCGCAGTCGGGCGGCTTTGGCTAGATCGCGTTCGGCGCCGAGTTGATCGCCTTTGGCCTGTTTGGCTTTGCCGCGGCTTTCGTAAGCTTCGTCGGATTTCGGGTCGAGTTCGATGGCTTTGGTGAAGTCGGCGATCGCCCCCGCCCAATCGCCTTTGTGCATTTTGGCTGCGCCGCGATCATTGTAGGCGTCAACGTCTTTGGGGTTGAGGGCGATGGCTTTGGTGGCGGCGGCAATCGTGTCTTCGATTTCGCTTTGCATCCGCTTGGTGTCTTCCAGGTTGTTCGTCGCCATGCTGGCGGATTTGGGGTCGAGCTCGATGGCGGTGGTGAAGTCGGCCAGCGCGCCCTCCAAGTCGCCAGTCATCCGCTTGGCGAGGCCGCGGTTGTTGTAGGCGATGGCGAATTTCGGGTCGAGTTCGATGGCTTTGTTGAAATCGGCGATTGCGCCGGGCCAGTCGCTCTGGCTGTTCTTGGCGAAGCCGCGGGCGTTGTAGGTGGGGGCGTTGTCGGGGTTGAGTTCCAGCGCTTTGGTGCAGTCGGCAATGGCGCCATCCGGATCGTGCTGAAAGGATTTGACGATGCCACGGACGTAATAGGCGGCGGCATAGGTGGGATTAAGTTCGATGGCTTTGTTGAAGTCGGCGAGGGCGCCGGGCAGGTCATCGGTGTTTTGTTTGGCGAGGCCGCGTTTAAGGAAATATTCGGCGGTCTGTTGTCCGACAGCGATCCGTGGCAAGGCCAGCACCGACAAGAAGCAGAGAACGATGCCGAGAGATAGTTTGGTCTTCATGGTCTGCCTTTCATTAACTTCGCTTCATTTCGGCGGCAATTGTGAAACTCCCGCGCCCCCACGTCAACCCGAATCAGCCCTAGTCCGCGCCCGGTCTTGGTCGGGTGGAATTCGCCTGATGACTCATTTTTCGGCTGCGTTAGTGACGTCGATTGTGATGGGATTCGATAGGACTTTCTTCAAACTGGAGCAGGCCTGTCGTTCATAGCCGATTCCAGCTTCCGGTGGTCGCGGTAATCCAATTTCGAGCCCTCGACCACAATATTGAACGGTGTAACGACCGGGTTTGTGCATGTCATACTGACTTGCAAGATTCAGGCTGTCGAATAGCACGTTGGTTTCGCCAGCTTTGATCCGCCGATAACTACCGAATGTTTGGGAGCAACTGCCGATGCATTCCACTGTCTTGCCATCGCTATCAACAACATTCAGCGGCCAGTTGACCGCAACTTGTTGGCTGTCATAGACGAGGTCAGAATCAGATTCGTTGACAATTTCGAGACGGAAGAGCATTGGCTGGCCTGCGATGTATTTTTGATTCAGCCCAGACAACCGGACTTTGACCTTGGCCAGAGCGAGTTCGGTGGCTGCCTGACAGTGGCGCAAGGCCGCCTTTTCCTTGCTGACTCTTTCGATGACTTCACAGAGCGGCAACACCTCAAAGTCAATGACCCACTGATGATTTACCTGGCTTGTCTTCCAGCGCCATTGAATCGCTTCTGCTTCCAGATTGGCAGGTAACGCGAGGCAATGCGTGACAACCAGCGACGACGAGTCGACTGGATTACCCCTCCAACTCAGTCCGCATTCTGGGAATGATTTGGCGTCGACGAGCTCGGCGATTGGTATGGTCTTCCGAAGGAATACCTCTGGCGACTGATTGGCTGCCGCTGCTTTCCGTACCCGGTCCGAACAGAACTCTAACGCTTTGTCCCATTGCTGGTTTTTCAGCGTTTGCTGAAACTGCAAGATCAATACGTTTTCTTCTGGAGGAAGACCCGGAGACCCGACCGGATCTTTACCAGATACATTCTGCCCCGCTAATCCACAGATGGCAATTGCACTGATTGCCGTACGGATTGCCCAAGACAGCCATCTTTTGTTTACGAGCACCATAGTGTTGGCAGCGATTGTGAAACTCCCGCATCCCCACGTCAACCCGAATCAGGCGCGGGTGCGGCGGCCGGCGAGGAGACGTTCCATGTGCTTGGCGAGGATGTCGGCTTCGAGGTTCACTTGTTGGCCGACGCGGCGCGTCCGCAGGTTGGTGATGGCGCGGGTGTGGGGGATGATCCAGATCCGCAGCCAGTCGCGGCCAACACTGGCCACGGTGAGGCTGATGCCATCCACGGCAATCGAGCCTTTCTCGACAATGTATTTGCGCAGCCCGACGGGCACGGTGACTTCCAGCACGTAATCCTTGCCGACCTGTTCCCAGCGGCGGACGACGCCGGTGGCGTCCACGTGGCCTTGCACAAAATGCCCATCCAGCCGGCCATCGGCGCGCAAGGGGCGTTCGAGGTTCACGAGCGAGCCGGTCTGGAGTTCGCCAAAGTTGGTGCAGCGGAGGGTCTCGTTCAAGACATCAAACGCGGCGAGTGGGCCGCGTTTCTTGACGACGGTGAGGCAGGCACCGTTGACGGCGATGCTGTTGCCGGCGCGGAGCGTTTTACCGGTCGTGCCGGTGCGGACGGTGAGTTCGGTGGATTTCTTCCCCGGGCGGATGCGGACGACCACGCCGGGTTCTTCAACAATGCCAGTAAACATGGCGGCACTTTACCGGCTAGTCGCGCCGGTGAAAAGCATTTCCGCGCGGCCAATGCGCCGCCAATGCCCGGTAACACTCACCGCCGTCTGCATCGTGGCCGCGTGGCCGATGATTTTCGGCGCAAAGAAGAACGCGACTTGATCCACCAGCCCAGCCGCAAAGCATGCGCCAAGCAGTTCCGCACCGCCTTCGACCAAGACGCTGGTGATTTCCATGCGGCCAAGCTCGGAAAACAGCACCGGCAGGTTTACGTGCCGGTCTTTGGCCGGTAACACGAGCACGGTGACGTTGCGCAATGCCAAAGCACGCCGCCAAGTGACCGGTGAACGGGCAGTGGTGCAGACAATGGTGCGGTGGCGATGGGCATCGCGGAACAAGTTCGCCTTGAGCGAACATCGACCCCGGGCATCCACCACGATGCGCCACGGTTGCTGCTTGTCCCGCCCCGGGCGGGAGCCACGGACGCCATGCCGGAGCGTTAAGCTGGGATTGTCAGCCAGCACGGTGCCAGCTCCGACCATGACGGCATCAGCGCGGGCGCGGAGTTGGTGAGCTTCCCGGCGGGCGGCATCGCTGGTGATCCATTTGGAATCGCCAGTGCGCGTTGACATCTTACCGTCGAGACTAAGCGCGGCCTTGGCAGTGACCAGCGGCTTACCGGTAGTGATCCATTTATTGAAAGTGGCATTCAAGTTGGTGGCTTCATCGGCCAGCAAACCGGCGTCGCAACGGATGCCAGCACGGCGCAAGACGGCGAGGCCGCGTCCGTTGTGTCTTGGATTGGGATCGCGCGCGGCGATGACGACGCGGCGAATACCGGCGGCAATAATGGCAGCGGTGCAGGGTGGGGTGCGACCGTGGGTGCAACATGGTTCAAGCGTGACATACAATGTCGCGCCCCGGGCCCGATTGCTGGCCAGAGCGAAGATTTCCGCGTGCGGTCCGCCGGCTTGTTTGTGCCAGCCTTGGCCAATCACCTTGCCGGCACGCACCAACACGGCGC
>JBAXAT010000218.1:0-4067 GCA_037142335.1 Verrucomicrobiota bacterium
GTCCGGCGCGATTTCCTCCAACTCGTGTTGCCATGTGGTGTGGTATGGAATGAAGACAGTACCCAATCCGGCCGCCTGCGCCGGGTTGATGTCCGACCGCGGAGAATTGCCGATCATCCAAGTTTGCACCGGTAACAACTCGTGCTCGGCGAGAATCTGCCGGTAAGTGGCGACATCTTTTTCAAAGACGATGGCGGTGGCATGGAAGAAGTGTTCCAGTCCGGAACGGCGCAGTTTGCCGAGTTGCTCGTCGGGATGACCTTTGGTTACCAGAATGAGCTGGTTGTGGGCGTGCAAGACCGGCAAGGTTTCCGCCACCCCCGGCATGAGCTCGATGGGATGGTGAAAGATCTGGTGCTCGCAAACCTGAATCCACGGTTCCAGATCTGTGACTCCGAGTTCGCAGGCCACCTCGTGCAGCGAGGCACAAAAGGCCCCGCTGCCGTAGCCGGTAATCTTGATGTTGCGTTGCTCGGTCTGCCATAAGGTGGTTTGGGCCTGTGGTTCCGGTACGCCGCGCGCGGCGAGCTGGGCAAAAAACTCGCTGGCCACGCTCTCGTAGTAGATGTTGTTCTCCCAGAGTGTATCATCGGCATCAATTAGCAGTGTTCGAGTGGTTGACATATTCCAACAATATTTCTAATCTTCTTCATATGACCTTACAAGACGCCATTGATACGATGGAAGAGAAAATGATGAAGACGCTTGAATTCGTTCATGACGAGTTTTCAAAAGTCCGCACCGGCAAGGCGTCAACCTCGCTGGTGGAAAATATCCAAGTGGAAGTCTACGGCACTCATATGCGCTTGCGCGAACTCGCGGGCATCTCCACGCCTGAACCGCGCCTGATTGTAATCCAACCATGGGATACGTCAGTGGTGCAGTCGGTCGTGCATGCCATTCAGAAATCTGAATTAGGCATCAATCCCATTGTGGACGGCAAAGTCATCCGCATCCCGATTCCACAACTCGATCAGGAACGCCGACGAGAACTTGACAAGGTCATCAAGCACATGGCTGAGGAAGGTCGTGTCGCCATTCGTAGCGAGCGCCGGCACGGCATTGATGCCATCAAGAAACTTGAGAAAGACGGCCAGATTACCGAGGACGAACTCGAACACGGCGAGAAGGAAATCCAGAACAAAACCGACGAGTACATCAAGCAGATTGACACAACCCTCAGTCACAAGGAAAAAGAAATCCTTGCCGTCTAGTTAAATAGCTAAGCTCTTCGGTTTCACGAATTTTTAGTTGCGACTTGTCGGCGGTACGGACTATGAAGATTGAAGTAGATTCCGCAGAGCGGCCGGTCGGTGTCTGTCTGGCTGAGCATAATCGTGACATGCGAGTCAAGCGCTAGACCGTGTCGCAGGCCGGGGCCGCGATCTGCGTAGGCGGTGAGGGCCTTCCCCAGTAGCGATTGCAGGATGCGCAGAAAATCTTCCGGCGTCTTATCAATGCAAATTATGAATTTATCGTAATTACGCGCCGCGTGCTCGATCTCTTCCCGGAAATCTTCAACTTGGAGTGCCATGTTGTCAGTAGTATTAGCAAGTTACCGGAAGTCTGCAAGCTTGCCGGTGTGTTTATGATTAATAATTCGCAATTGACGTTGCCGGTATTCAGATGCGACAAAGTGACTATTATGAAAACCTTAGTCGCATTGCTTGCGAGCGCTCTTACTGTGACAGCTTTTGCTGAGCCGGCCTTGCCCAGTAAGGAAGTGTCGTTCCTCAACGAAGTCAGCACTGCCCAGCAGCGTGGGCTGACGTGGTTACTAACGCAACAGGAGGTCGACGGCTCGTGGCGGCACCATCCAGCCATCACGGCATTGGCGGTCACGGCGCTATACCGGGCTGGTCGCCCGTTGACCGCTGCGGAACAAACTGCCGGCGGCAAGGCGCTGCAATTCGTCATCAGTAACGTCCGCACCAACGGCGCGATCTATGCCGGCGATGACAAAGACAAATATCCGAATTATTCCACTGCGATTTGCGCAATGGCACTGTTGGCATCTGGTCAGCCAGAATACACTGACATCATCCGCAATGGACGAAAGTTCCTGTTAAACTCGCAGTCTGATGAACGCACTGGTACCGCGACCAATGACGCCAGCTATGGCGGCATTGGCTACGGCAAGCGCGAGCGTCCTGATATGTCCAACATGCAGTGGGCTCTCGAAGCGTTGCGACTGACCGAGGCACTGGACAAACCGGCGGCGGAAGACGGTTCGTTCAAGCCGCGCCCGACGTCGAAACTGCATTGGGAGAAGGCCGTGCAGTTCCTCCAGCGCTGTCAGAACCTGCCGGAGAAAAACGACCAGGCGTGGGTCAAGGTCGGGTTGTCGGAAGATCGCGGTGGATTCATCTATATGCCTGGCGACCCCGCGAAAGGCTTGCCGGCGCTGAGTTTCGCCAATGAAGGGCAGCCAGTGGACGAGAAAACGCCGCTGCGCAGTTACGCCAGTATGACCTATGCCGGCTTGAAGAGCTACCTTTACGCCGAGTTAAAGAAAGACGATCCGCGCGTCGTGGCGGCCCTGAAGTGGCTCCAGAAAAACTATTCGCTGGAAGAAAATCCCGGCCTCGGCAAGCAGGGACTGTTTTACTACTACCACACCGCCACAAAGGCGCTGACCGCCTACGGCAGTGACACTTTCACTGACGCTGCCGGTAAGACGCACGATTGGCGATATGAGTTAATGAATAAACTTGTCAGCCTCCAAAAAAGCGACGGTTTTTGGATTAACGACAACAATCGCTGGTGGGAAAACGATCCGGTCTTAGTCACAAGTTACAGTCTGCTCGCACTCGAAATTCTACAAGCTCGTCACTATCCATAGCGTGGTTTAGCTCGCGATACCCGGCTAATCGAGTGCGGCTGAGTTTACAGCACTTTCGTCGTTCTCAGCAGCAAAGCTATTAAGCTTTTCATTAACTACTAGCTGTACCAACTCGAGTGCCGCATCCCGTCTGTTCGCTGCCGTGACCCCCAACATGAATTGATTTTTTTTGATCAAGGCTTTTTCGGTTAAAAAAAGCTTTTTCATTGCAATCTCAAGCGCAATCTTGGCTTGGCGCTGTTCGGCTATCAACTGACTAAAGGTGGTATTCATTCCAACGTCTGATAATCATAAGTATGGATTTCATGTTACTATGCAGTCAATCAGAAATTGCTGCTCACGCCTTTTCACTTGCCGCATGCTTCCGGCGCGTGCTAGGTTTTCATCATGCGGCGACTGATATTTTTTTTGTTCGGCGTTGGCGTGCTAGCCACAAACACATTGGCGCAACTCGCAGTGCAGATTCGCATGCCGCAAACAACTTTACTGGTGTGCGAATCCATCCCGGTCACTATTAATATCCAGAATTACTCCGGTCACGCGATTCAACTCGCAGACACCGGTGACTCGCCTTGGCTAAAACTCACAGTCACTGACAGGTCTGGAACTCCCATACCGGTCACTGGGACACTTACGGCGAGCGGACCAGTTACGATTGAACCAGGCAAGGCAGTGGCGCAGACAATTGATTTATTGCCACTGTTTTCAATCCGCAGTCGTGGATCGTACCGGGTGCAGGCAAGCGTGCACTGCCCTTCCGGTAGTGCTGCTTCAACTGTTATTGATTTCACACTCATGCAGGGCCGCGAACTTTGGGCGCAAACCATCGGCTTGCCGGGTAGCCGTGATGAATACCGGCGCTATGCGTTAGTAACACGGCGCGAAGGCAATGTAGAACTATTGTTCGTCGCAGTGCGCGAGGATGCCGAGGAGGCAGTCTACAGCTTGGTGCCGCTGGGTGAATTACTACCAATTGGCGCGCCACAAGTCCGCCTTGATCAGCAAGCCCACTTGCACGTGTTATTCCAAAACGGCGCACGGTCATTCGGCTACGTACACATTGATCCGTCTGCAAAAGCGCTAGCGCGGGCGGCGTATTCAAATTTTGACACATGGCCGGAGTTAACCGAAAAAGATGGCGTGATTTCCGTCATTGGCGGGGAACAAACTTATCCGAAATCCGAACGGATCATGAGCGAAGATGAACTCAATCCGCCGGCCCCGG
>JBAXAT010000219.1:0-4056 GCA_037142335.1 Verrucomicrobiota bacterium
ATCTGGCGTTGCTGGATTGCGGCGCATTGGATGAGATCGCGAAGGCCGGCAAGAAGATGGATGTGGTCGAATTGAATCTGGATGCCGGCTTTGAAGACCGGTACATCGAACAGTTGTCACTGCCGTAGGTGGTCGGGACGACAGGATTTGAACCTGCGGCCTTCCCGACTGCAATCAGTCGGGACGCTCTAATCCATTTGGGCGAAGGCTTGGTTAATCAACCGGCGAATGCTCACCGCACTCTTTCGATCTTTGAGTTCGCGTTCCCGGCGCAGCGCATCAACGCGGGTTGAATGAATTTCGTAATACGGTAGCCACCAGGGACCGCGGTTGCGGGTGGCTTGGCTGGGGCACCGCGTTGGTGTTCGCGAAAACGTTCGAGGAGATGATCACACTGGCCGATGTAGAATCGCCCTGTGGTTCGACTCTGGAGAATGTAGACGAAATACATTAACTAAAGTGGTCGGGACGACAGGATTTGAACCTGCGGCCTCCTGCGCCCAAGGCAGGCGCTCTAATCCAAGCTGAGCTACGTCCCGTATCGACAGACATTGTGCGGAAAAATTCGCCCGGGGCAAGTCAATTGTCAAAGATGCAATGAGTCAAGCTATCGAGCCATATGAAAATCCAAGCATTGACGCCAAATGTTACCGAATTTGAGTCTTGCGGAGATAGGGAAGAATGTGGTTGAGATACCGGTATGCCAGAACTTAGAAAAGATCCAATTATGGGACGGTGGGTGATTATCGCGACAGAACGCGGCAAGCGTCCGAACGATTATAATGTACCAACCACCGAAGTCATTGATCCCGCAAAGAATCCATTTGCTGATGGCAATGAACATCTGACGCCGCCGGAGGTTTTTGCATTTCGCGATCCGCTTAGCAAACCCAATACCCCCGGCTGGCAGGTACGCGTGGTGCCAAATAAGTTTCCGGCACTACGCATTGAAGGCGACTTAGAAAAGGAAGGGCAGGGGATGTATGACAAAATGAATGGGGTCGGCGCCCATGAGGTTATCATCGAAACCCCTAATCCAAACCTCCAACTCGAAGAGCAACCGATTGATGGCATCGCCCGTGTCTTGGAGGCGTACAAAATCCGCATGCAAGACTTATTGCATGATTCGCGGCTTCGTTACATTTTGATTTTTAAAAATTTCGGGCGGCAAGCCGGTGCCTCGCTGGCGCATCCGCATTCGCAGTTAATCGCAACGCCCGTTACCCCCAAGCACGTGAAAGAAAAACTTGCTGGCGCGATGCAATATTACGCGTTTAAGGACCGTTGCATTTTCGAAGACGTACTCCGGCAAGAAATCCGTGAAGGCACGCGCCTTGTGTACGAGAATACCGGCTTCGTGGCGTTCTGCCCGTTCGCCTCACGGTTCCCGTTTGAAATGACAATCCTACCGCGCCGGCAATCCGCCTACTATTCGGACATCCATCCGGATGAGTTACTCTTGTTGGCTGACGTTATTAAAGTCGCCCTCCAAAAACTAAGCAAAGCCCTCAATCAGCCGCAGTATAACTTCATTATCCACACCGCTCCGGCTAGGTATGCGCATCATGGGTACTGGACGACAATTGATAATGATTTTCGGTGGCACATCGAAATTCTACCACGCCTAACATTGATCGCCGGCTTTGAGACTGGCACCGGTTTCTACATCAATCCGACGCCGCCAGAAGACGCTGCAAAGTATCTGCGCGAGATTCCGGTCTAGCACAATACCAATAAAACACCTATGCCACTCAACGTTGCTTTGCTGTGGCACATGCACCAACCGTCCTACGTGGACCCGGTGCGCGGTGCGGCGTTAATGCCGTGGGTGCGATTACACGCCACAAAGGGCTATCTAGATATGATCTGGATGGTTGAGCAGGTCTCGGGTTTTCGTTGCACGTTCAACATCACGCCAGTCCTAATCCAGCAAATTGAACAACTTGCTGCCGGTAAAGTACGTGATCTCTGGCACGAACTTGCAACCACACCAGCTGATGAGCTGACACTCGACCAGAAATGTGCCGTACTTGAACATTTCTTCAAAGCTAATCCGAATCACATGATCCGTCCGTATGATCGATATTGGGCGCTGCTCCACAAACGCGGACTCCGTCCGCAGCCTAGCGGTTACGCGCGGATGGTCGAAAGTTTCACCACGCAGGACTACCGTGACCTTCAGGCGTGGTTCAACCTTGCTTGGTTTGGCTATGCTGGCGACCGTCTCTACCCTGAAATCGCTACGCTCAAACGCAAAGGTGCAGATTTCACCGAAAACGACAAGCAAACCATCTTTGCCGCGCAACTCAACGTGCTGAAAACGGTTCTTGGCTATTACCGAACGCTAACCGAATGCGGCCAGATTGAAATCACTACCACTCCATTTTACCATCCAATCTTACCGTTGGTTTATAATACTGAATTTGCTAGACGTTGCTCGCCGGGTGCGCAGTTACCGTCGCAATTTTCACACCACGATGATGTCCGTGCCCAGTTGATGTTAGCTAGGCAACTCCACACCAAAACTTTCGGTGTGCCGCCGCGCGGTCTCTGGCCGTCAGAAGGTTCTGTTTGTCCAGAGCTGATCCCGATCTTGCAGGAACTTGGTTTCGAGTGGTTCGCCACTGATGAGGAAATTCTCTGGCGCAGTCTCGCCGTGCCCGATTCCAGCATAACGCCTCAAGACCGGAATAAATTATTCCAAGCCTATCAGGTCAATTTTGACAGCTCCAATGTCTATGCCGTATTCAGGGAGCGTGCGCTTAGCGATTTCGTAGGATTTACTGCATCACGTAATACGCCGGCCGCCGCCGCGGCATTTATGGTGAACCACCTTGAAGGCATTGCCGACAGCTTGCCGGGTAGGGAATCACTTTGTACTGTTGTGCTTGACGGCGAAAATGCCTGGGAACATTTCCCCGACGGCGGCGAGGCATTTCTCAGGGAACTGTACGAAGGCATCTCCAAACATCCCAATTTGCGTGCCACAACCGTCCATGATTATCTTGTCGAACAACCGCCGACTACGGCTGTGCCGATGTTGTATACCGGCTCATGGATCAATGCCAATTTTCAGATTTGGATCGGCCACCCAGAAGATAATCGCGGGTGGGAACTGCTGGGTCAAACACGCACTTTTCTCCAAGCCAAAATCAACCACGGCGATTTGACTGACGACCAGCGATTGCGAGCACTTGATGAGGTTTACGCCGCCGAAGGCAGCGACTGGTTTTGGTGGTACGGAGACGATTTCGTAACCGATAACGACCTGATTTTTGATGAGTTATTCCGGACGCACCTACAAAACGTTTATAACATCTGTGGCGCGCCGATTCCCGCCACATTGAAAGCTCATATTTGCCGGTCCGAAGTCGCTCACGAAATACGCCAGCCGACTGATTTAATTCAACCGATCATTGACGGGCAAGTGACTTCATTTTACGAATGGGCTGGTGCCGGTTTGTACGAAGCCGGTCGCGCAATGGGTGCGATGTACCAAGCGGAACGGTTCATTGAAACCATCTATTTTGGATTTAGCACCGAACAATTATTCCTGCGGGTTGATTTCCGCAAGAACGCCGAGTTACCGGCTCACGCCGGCTTAGGTGTTCGGTTTCTCAAACCTCAGATGGCAACGCTCATAATACCAACACTAGCGGTTGCCGTTGGACAGCTGATTGTCGGGGAGTTGCCACCTGTGGCGATTCCCGATATCTGTTATGGTAAAATTCTTGAATTGGCTATTCCGTTCAAAAAGCTCGGCTGGCAACCACGGCAGCAGGTTAGTTTTTCCATCAAACTACTTTCCAGTGATATTGACTTGGAGTGTCACCCTGAAATCGGCGCATTAACTGTGACTTTGCCTGACGAACAGTTTGAAATCAAAAACTGGCGCATTTGAGAAAAACGTAAGAACTATGTTAATGCATGGTCGAATAGACGATTTATCTAATTATTAGATATAATCTCTATTGTGCGACGGTGTAAGTGCTTTACAATCAACAAATCTCAAAAATTGCAGTTTTCTTGAGAATGTCCCTTCCACTCCTCAATCTG
>JBAXAT010000220.1:0-4025 GCA_037142335.1 Verrucomicrobiota bacterium
AAAGGCGAGATGGAGGGAATTATTGCGCCTGAAACAGCGGCCCATGCAGCCGGTCTCCACGACCTCGATTTCCTGGCGCAGACAGGCCTTTTCCAATTCGGCCAACAACGCATCGCGCGTGATTAGGCTGCCGGCACTGGTGCAGCCAGTCCCCGTGCAAACTAAAATGTGAGCTCTTTTCATAATAACTGTTCCCCGTTACTTTTGTCGACCGGCACCCGCCGCCCACCGAATCCACCCGCATGCGGTGCGCCCTATGCCGTGGTGACGAGTCAGGCTTCCTTGACTTTGCCAACCGCCAGCATTTCGACCTTCTTGCCGGTCTCGAGGTGCTGCGACACGATCTGGCGTGCGCCTTCCGCGTTCACGTTGGCATAGGTCGTTTTCTCGCCGTTGGCTTCCTCAATGCGGACTACCGGCTCGGCGTCCACCAACCCGATTTCACCGGTAATAGTGACTTCGACATCGTCAATGCCGCGTTTCTCGATTTCATCGAGCATCGTGGTCATGACGTCGCGCGCGCCGGCGGCGATCCCACTGGTGCCCATGCTCACGACCACCCGGTACTTCTTGTTGCCTTCGCGCAGGGCGACGTGGCGTTGAGCTTTTTCTTTTAATTTCTTGAGTTCATCAAGGTTCATGGTTTGTTCCTTCCTATTGGTGTAGTTCCCGCGAACTAAACTGAAACGCTTCTTTGTCGGTCCGGTACTTCAACTGCACATCCACCTTGTTGTTGGCCGCACACAGCGCCAAAATCGTGGAATTCAAGTCACCCAACGGTGGGCGGTCAACATGACTAAGCTGCATCGATGCGGTCACTGATGTCCCCTGACCTGGCGCCGAGCGCACATGAAAATTGCCACCGCACATCTCACAAGTCTGCCGCAGCATCGCCAGTCCCAGTCCGATATTCTTCTTGCGGCTCTGCTTGCTGGTCGTTCGCTGGTCCAGCACGCGCGTCAAGGTGGTCGCATCCATGCCGCGCCCGTCATCGCGCACACGCACAATGAGAAAATCATGCCGGTGGCTTTCTACAACGGCAATCTCCAACCGTTGGGCGCCAGCAGCCAATGAGTTCATCGCGATGTCCATAACGTGCATGGAAATGTCTTCCATCATGGTGCGGATTTCGACTAGCTATACTTCTTCAGCTCCTTGGTACAGAATTTTTGCACCTTGTCCGGCGTGATCATGCCGTATACGTCGTCGCCAATCGTAATCGCCGGCGCCAGGGCACACGCGCCAATGCAGCGGGCGCTGTGCAGGCTGAAAATTCCGTCCTTGGTGGTTTCCCCTTCCTTCACACCCAAAACCTGCCCGAGCCGATCCATCGTCTGTTGCGCGCCGCGCACATGGCAGGTCGTCCCCCGGCAAACTAGAATCTGGTGTTTGCCGCGCGGAACCACGGAGAAAAAATTATAGAACGTCGCCACCCCGTACACCTGCGCCAACGGCATGCGCATGGCGCCAGCCACGTACCGCAACACGTCGGTCGCGAGATAACCGAAAGTATGTTGCGCCGCGTGTAAAATCTGAATCAACGCTGTCGGCTCGTGATTGTAGTGCACCATCGTTTGGTCGAGCTGCGCAAATCGTTGATCGCCGCTTGGATGATGCGGCAGGTTGGGAGCAATTTGTTGTTGGGCTTGACTCATGATTTCCTTATACGTGGAGACCGGCTTGCCAAAGCTTGCCGGCGGCTTCATAAGTTGTCAATGGCGTGGTCAGTAACGCAATCCCTTCTTCTTCCGCTTCGGCAATAACACTGGCATCCGGTTTCCGTCCACAAGTAAACAACACCGCAGGAATGTCCTTAGTCGCCGCCACCGAGACAACGTTCCGATGGACTTGCACAGTGGCCCACAACATCCCCGGCTGCGCATGCGCCAGCACATCACTCAGTAAATCAGAAATATAACAGCCGTGAACCACTGCCTCGCTCGCATTCGTTAATGGCACCGCCTGGATTACCAATAATATTGCCGACAACTTTGTGTTCGTTTCCAATTTCATGACGGACTCGCAGCCTTTCGTAAAAAAACTTCGGAATGCACAAAGGTAGTTTGTCCATTGCCAGACTTAATCTCAAACACGTCAGAACACTTCTTCATGTTTGGCAATCCCATCCCAGCGCCAAACCCTAATTCGCGCGGCAACCGTCCCGCCGTGGACCAACCTTCCTGCATGGCTTGGTTGACATCTTCAATCCCTGGTCCGGCATCGGTCGCATCAATGACCACTTTCTCTGGATCAATCGCCACGGTAATCTCGCCGCCCAGTGAGTGAATGATAATATTGGTTTCGGCTTCATACGCAATGATGGCCGCGCGGCGCCGAACATCCGGGTCAATCCCGCGCTCCCGCAGTACTTGGCGGAGGCGTTGCGAAACCTTGCCGGCACCATCGTAATCACCGGTTCGCACCGGTGCCCGAATTACAATCCGCCGCGCCACATCATCACCGTCCCGCGCTGCCAGCGCCGCCGCTTCAAAGGCAATCGCTTCTTCGGCACGTTTTTCCAATTGGTGCATCAAGCAATTAGTGATGTCACCACGGGTTAACACGCCGACCAACCGGTCGGCGCTGTCCACTACCGGGAATCGACCAAATCCATGTCGCTCAAATTCCGCCACAGCGCGAACGAGTGAAAAATGATCACGAATGGTGATGACGCCTTGGGCCATTCGTTTTTCAGCCAAGTCATCAATGTGTCCCTTATCGAGCGCAGTAATTATATCTTCAATTGTAACAATGCCGAGCAGCTTGGTGCCAAGTTGAATCGGAACACCAGAGATTTTGTGTTGTTTCATCAACTTTTGAATTGTGCGCAACGAATCCACTGGCAACGCAGTGAACGGCGGCTTACTCATTGCATCCCGCACTCGCAACTCATAAACCAACACCTGCGCGATAGTAATCTTGCGCGCATCGCCCGCACTAGCCACTGGCTCAATTTTGGGCGAGACATTCATCGCGTAACGACTAAGCCGTCCCATTCGATGTAAGGACAATTCGGACATCGGCCACGTGGGCGCCCTGCCCTTGGGCGTGGACAATCAGCGGATTGATATCGAGTTCGGAAATTTCTGGGAAATCAATTACCAACTGGGAGAGCCGTTCTAAACATTCAGCCATTATTTCAACATCCGCCGGCGGTTGGCCACGGAAACTTTCAAACACTTTGGCGGCGCGGATTGATTTAATCATGTTCTGCGCACCAAGCTCCCGGATCGGCACAAGTCGGAAACTCACATCCTTGAGAATCTCGACAAAGGTGCCACCCAATCCAAACATGACGATATGTCCGAAAACCGGATCTTCGCTGATACCAAGAATTACCTCGACACCCTTGGCAGCCATCTGAACCACTTCCACCCCGAGGAGCCGCGCACTAGGTAGCTTTTGTTTCACCCCGTTTGTGATTTTTTCAAACCCAGCACGGGCTTCCTCGATGGTGGAAATGTTTAACAACACGCCGCCGACGTCCACTTTGTGAACGACATCCGGCGACACAATTTTGAGCACAACCGGCGCACCGATTTTCTTTAACAACGCGGCGGCTTCGTCTGCGGTCTTGGCAAGTCCGTGTTTCAGGGTCGGAAATCCGTACGCTTCGAGCACTGCCAACGACTCCAGCTCCGGTAAGAACGTCCGCTTTTCAGCACGCACCTTTGCAAAAATCTCTTTCACCTTGCCGCTATCAACCTTAAATTTACGTTCTTTGGTCCGTGGTCGCTTAATCCACTGTGTATACTTGACCATTGCCGCCAGTGAACGGGATGCGTTTTCTGGAAACTGATAATTTGGGATGCCGTGCTTTTCCAGGATGTGAATTCCGGCCGAGACATCTACGTGACCGAGAAATGAAGCCAGTACCGGTTTACCTGAACCTTTCGAAGTTTCGCCAATTGTTTTAGCGATAGCTTCGATGTCGGTCATGGATTGCGGTGTCAATAATACAACAACACCCTCGACAGCGGGGTCAGCGAGCACGGCGGTCATTGCGGCGGTATAGCGCTCACTCG
>JBAXAT010000221.1:0-4017 GCA_037142335.1 Verrucomicrobiota bacterium
GGGGTCATCGCCGCTCAATGCTTTGGCGGCAGTCGCGACTTGGCGCTGGTCACGGATAATATTGTCGAGTTCGGTTGCGGCTTGCTGTAGCACATCGACGGGATCACTCGGCGCAGTCAGGAATTTGGCGAGGTGACGGAGTTGGTCGCGAATATTTTTTTCGTGACCGGCGGCGTTGAAGATTTGCCCGGCTTTCAAGCCGGACAGGGCCGCATCGAGTGTTGCGTGGAGCACGCCGGTTTTAATAGCGGTGAGAGTTTTACTGGTGCGCGCGGCGATTTCGGCGTTGGCCGGTTGCTTCGCGAACTGCGCCAGTTGGTCGTTGACGATTTTAATTTCAGCACTGATTGCGTCCTGCTCGGCGGTTTGGGCAGCGAGTACGGCGAGGCGAGATTCATCAGGCTTGGCCGTGATGGTTTCTGGAGCGGATGCGATGTAGGTGATGGCGAGATTGAGATTTGAGTTCTGCCGGTCGGCCAGTGCGGTCAACCGGTCAATAATTTCTTGCAATGCCTGACGATGCCGATATTCGGACACAACTTGCCGGAGTTTGACGAGGATGATTTTCTGACTAGAGTAGGCTTCGACGATGCGTTGCTCGGCGGCAACGGCATCGAGCGTGTTGCGAGCTGATTGCAGCAGTTCGATAACGCGCTGGATTTCCGGGCCAGTTAGGCGGGCGAGGATATTAGCAATGTTTTGTAGAGTCTGGACTTCGTCACCGGTAATGCCGTTACGCAGGTAGTCGTCAATCAAAACGCGGAGTTGCGCACTAACGATTTCAATGTTGGCGCGAATGAGTTGTTGTTGGCGCTCATTTTGAATCAGGCGGTCGGCCGTGCCTGCCGGCGGAGCAGCCTCGGCGACAGTCAACACCGCTAGCACAACTCCGGTCAGCAGACGGATCAGCGCCATCTTCATTTCAATACACCGATAGTGCATTTCCGACGCAGCCTCAACTAAATTACCGGCAACCACCAGACTCATCAGCTGCGCCGCACCGGCGCTTTCAGTCTTCCCGGTAACCCGCTGGATGTGTTATTCATCCGGCATGGCCTACGATTCCCTTCAAGAATTTGTGGCGAAGCTGGACACGGCCGGTGAACTGAAACGCATCGGCGTGGAAGTTGATCCAGTTCTCGAAATCACCGCGATCGCTGACCGCGAGATGAAATTACCTAACGGCGGCAAGGCGTTGCTGTTTGAGAAATGCCGGGGTGCGAAGTTCCCGCTGTTGATCAACGCCTACGGTTCGACGAAACGCATGGCGCTGGCATTAGGTGTTGATGACGTGGAAGAAATTGCGCGCGAGCTAACTGGGATTCTTACCGCCAAACCGCCGTCATCATTCCGTGAAGCATTGACGTTACTGGGGACGGCACTGGAGTTACGCCATGCGAAACCGAAGGGCGGGGCAGCAACTTTCACCACGCAATTGTCCGCGCTAAGCGAATTGCCTATTCAGAAGTGTTGGCCGCAGGATGCCGGGCGTTTTCTGACATTACCGATGGTCATAACACGCGATCCGGAAACCGGCGCACGCAATGTCGGAATGTACCGGATGCAGGTGATCGATGAGCGGACGACGTTCATGCACTGGCAACTGCACAAGACTGGGGCGCGCCACTGGCGCCGGTATGTGGAGTTAAAGAAACGCATGCCGGTGGCGGTGGCATTGGGTGGCGACCCGGTTTTGGCATTTTGCGCGACAACACCATTACCAGATGGGCTGGATGAATTCATGCTGGCCGGTTATCTACGGAAGAAATCAGTGGAGTTGGTGAAGTGCCAGACGAATGATTTGGAGGTGCCGGCCAATGCTGACTTTGTGTTAGAGGGCTACGTTGATCCAAACGAGGCACCGGCAATGGAGGGCCCGTTCGGAGATCATACCGGATACTACACGCTACCGGAGCTGTATCCGAAATTTCACATTGACCGCATCATGGCGCGACGTGATGCAATATATCCGAGCACTATCGCCGGGGTTCCGCCGATGGAAGATTTTTACATGGGTTCGGCCAGCGTGCAGATTTTCCTACCGGTGCTTAAGCTGACGTTACCGGAGATTGTGGACATCGCATTGCCGGCGGCCGGTGTGTTTCATAATTTGGTGGTGGTCTCAATCCATAAACAATTTCCGCATCACGCAATGAAGGTGATGCACGGCTTGTGGGGGATGGGACAGATGATGTTCACAAAGATGATTGTGGTCGTGGATGAAGATGTAAATGTGCGCAACACTCAAGAAGTCTTATTCCGGTTATGCGCAAATATTGACCCACAACGCGACTTAGTTTTCAGTAACGGCCCGGCTGATGTGCTCGACCATGCCACACCGGTGCTTGGTTTTGGCAGCAAGCTTGGCATTGACGCAACACACAAACTACCCGGTGAAGCAAACACGCGCCCGTGGCCACCAATTGTTAGGATGGATGAGGCAGTCCAACAGCGCGTAACTGAATTACTTGGCAGCGCCAGACATTGACAGCGCATTCCAGCGGTGTTAAACTTTTCCGAAGCTTATGGCAGCTGCAAAACGTGATGTATCAGGCACATTTGACGCGGAACTAAAACGTTCCGCACGCCGTAAATGTAATACAGCGGCGCTTGATTCAGCTTCTTGTCTCTCTCGCCAAGGTGTCACATTCGTGTCAGAAACATGCATGCCGGAGTGGACTGAGGCTAGCGTGGAGATGCGGATGCCGGTAAAAGGCGCGCGGAAAGATCAGTCCATTAACTGTCACGGGGTGGTGGTGCAATGTGAACGGCGGCAGAATGGCAAGGGGTTTGTGGTCGCGTTGATGTTTTTGGATGCACCAAAACACTATCAAACTATGCTGGAAGTTCTACCGGTAGCCTTGAGCCACTCTCGCATGTCCAGCGTATGCTGATTGCATGGACTATTTCCATAATCTGCTCCATTTAGCCGTCACCCAAGGCGCATCGGACGTTCATGTCAAACCGGATCATTGTGCAACTCTGCGCATTGCCGGTGCGCTTACTCCGGTAGTAGACAGCTGTCTGAACAAAGAATTGGTTGCAGAAATTGTTAAGCGCATATTGCCGGCGCATCAAGTGGAACGCCTCGCGAAAGAAAAAGAGGTAGATTTTTCCTACATTCATGACAACGGCTGGCGCTTTCGCGTGAATATTTTTCACCAGCGCGGCAATTTGTGTCTAGCCATACGCTACGTGAAAAACGAAATTCCATCTTTTGCTGACCTGCAATTACCGGAGAAACTCGCGGAAATTGTGACTACTGAAAATGGCATCGTCTTCGTTACCGGTTCGACTGGCAGTGGTAAATCAAGCACGCTCGCCGCCATGCTCGAGTTCCTTAACCTGCACAAACAGTGTCATATAATTACACTAGAAGATCCGATTGAGTACGTTTTTACTGACAACAAATCTATCATCGAACAACGCGAGATCGGTCTTGATACGACGAGTTTTCCGAGCGCGCTGGTACACGTTATGCGTCAAGATCCTGACGTGATCATGATTGGCGAAATGCGCGACAGCGAATCTTTTATGGCCGCGCTCGCCGCGGCAGATACCGGCCACTTGGTACTCACAACCTTGCACACGACGACAGCCGCCTCGGCCATCGGGCGCATGCTCGACTTCTACCCGGCTGAGGAGCGAGAGCAAATGCGCCGACAAATCGCCACTAATTTGCGCGCAGTTGTTTGCCAGCGTCTGGTGCCGGCCATCAACGGCACCGTTGTACCGGCGGTGGAAATCATGATCAATACCCCGATGGTCCGCAAGCTCATCGAGGAAAACCGACTCGACAAACTATCGGCCGCAATCGAAACCGGTACTGAAGATGGGATGCAGTCGTTCAATCAAGCACTCCTGAAACTTGTCAAAGCCAGGCTGATCACCGAAGCCGAGGCCTTATCCAAGGCCAGCAGTCCCGAGGCGCTGAAGATGAATTTGCGTGGCATTTTTCTCGACGAGTCGCGACGAATTATGTCGTCCGCGTAGTTGCTCCCTGTCGGTCTTCTGGTA
>JBAXAT010000222.1:0-4017 GCA_037142335.1 Verrucomicrobiota bacterium
GCTGTTGTAATACACCCCCGCTTTACCGGCCTCAACCAGTCCGGCACCGATGGTGATTTTGTATTTTTTGGCCAGCGCCAGCAGGCGCCGGCAACTAGGACCGGTCAAACCCGGCTCGGCCAGTTCGGCGAGTTGTTTCGGTGTCAGGTTGCGGATGAACCAGTAGCCGGTCAGGCAACATTCCGGGAACGCAATCAGTTTCACGCCTTGCCGGGCGGCCTTAGCGACGACCGCTTCGAGTTTGGCAAAGTTTGCGGCTTTGTCGCCGGCAACACTTTCCATCTGGACGGCCGCTACGCGGAGTTGTTTTTTAGTTTTGGTTTTCGTTTTCATAAAATTATACCGGCCACGGTCCGAAGACCGGCGCGGCCAAGTCTTCGGCGTCAGTTAAATTGCAAAAGCAGGTCACCCCGTAACCATACCGGATCGTGCTGCCGGTGGGAATCGGTTTGCTACAGGTCACGCGCACCGTGTCCGACACTGTGACCAGCGCGGCACAAACCCGGTTCTGCGTCTCGCCCGGCCAGTGGACGACGAAGCCGGCGACGCGATCCGCCGGTAAGAGCCGGCCGTTGACCGATTCATACCGGACGTGAAGCACCTTCGGATCGTTCAGGTCGCGCGCTACGGCGACCGGGTGCGGGCCGATTTCAATGTTGGTGTCGTGGTAGAGTTGCCGGCGTACGACTTTGGCAAACCGCCGGCCAAACCGTTTCAACGCGGCCGTGGAAAAATGTCCCCAGTCGCAATATGGCAAATCAATCGCGGACACCATGCCGCCCGGCGCGAGGACCGGTTCCAGTTCGCGCTGCATTTCCTGAATGAGATTCCAGTCCGGTAACTCGGCGTCGGTCTGCAATGGAAAAATGGCAATCTGGCCGTAGAAAAACGGCAGGTCCGGCTGGTTTAAGTCCCGGCGAAACGCGGTAACCATTTTTTTCATCCGCTCGACGTAAAGCTGCGCCTTGCCGTCAAACGTGTCCGATGCGCCTTGGTCCCAGAGGATGCCTTTAATCGGCCGGCCCACTTTGCGGATGCGGCGGAGTGTGGCTTGGTAAAGCGCCATGTACGGATGGCCGGCGTAGTCGGGTGTCCATTCCTCCATCCGCGTGTCGCCTTTGGCGCAGATCAGCAATCCCACCGGCTTGCCGGTGTACTGGGCCATGGCTTTCCCAAACGGCAAACCCAGCCCCGCACCAGCACCGCGCCAGGTGGCAGCCTGTTGTTTCCGGTAATTCGGATCGGCGAAATGTTTGTCGCGTTCGCCGCGCATGATTGCAAACGCTTCGTCCACGGCTTCATACCGGTCGGTAATGAACGATTCTTCCGCGATCTTCCATTCGTCCCGCAACGTGTACAGCCAAACGCGGTCAGACGGCGGTTCCGGTGCTTCACCAAAACCGGAACCAGCCATATTCGACTGGCCGGCGAGCACCCACACATCCGCATCGACTGGTAATTTTCCGCTCATACAAAAACCTCTAACACGCTGTGTCAGCGCCGGCAATCGGAAAGCAACTCTTCCAACGTCGTACGTAGCCGTTCGACCGGTAAGCCCATCACATTGCTGAAACTGCCTTCAACGCGTTCCAAAATCAACTCGCCGAATTCCTGTGCGCCGTAGGCACCGGCTTTATCGAGCGGATTCACCTTCGTGAAGTAATCCCGAATTTGCTCCCGGCTCAATGGACGCATCCAGACGCCGGTCCGTTCCGCGAACGTGATCTCGCGCGTCCGGTCAACCACGCACACGCCGGTAAGTACATCGTGCCGGCGACCCGCCAGCTGGCCGAGCATCGTTTCCGCCTCCGCCAAGTCACGCGGTTTGCCGAACACCATGCCAGCCAGCACCACAATCGTGTCCGCGCCGATGACCAGCGCCTCGCCGTGGCGCCCGGCAATGGCACGCGCTTTGCGCTGGGCATTTTGCATCGCGAGCACATCCGGCACCGCGCCGCCGGTGGCTTCCTCCACGCCGGTCGGCAGGACGATGCGGAATCGCAGCCCCATTTCGCGGAGCAACAGTTCCCGGCGCGGTGACGCGCTGGCGAGAATGATTTCCGGTTTGTGCAATGTTGCCATCGCCAGTATCTTTCGCAAAAGCATGGCTAAAGTCGAGCATCTCTATTTGCACGTTCCGTTCTGCGCGACGAAGTGCCGGTATTGCGCCTTTTACTCGACGCCCGACAAGACCGACCGGATGAGCGCGTATGTGGTGGCGGTGCTGGCGGAGTTGCAACCGTGGGCCGACCGGCTCGCTCTGAAAACTATTTTCTTCGGCGGCGGCACGCCAAGTCTCTTGCCGTCACCGTTGCTCCGGCAACTCTGCGCCGGCTTGCCGCGCCATCCCGATCTGACCGAGTGGACGGTGGAGTGTAACCCGGCCACGGTGACGACGGAGAAGATCGCGGCGTTCCAGGAAGCCGGCGTGAACCGGATTTCGCTCGGCGTGCAGGCGCTCGACGACGCGTTGCTGGAAACGATCGGCCGGATTCATACCGCCGATACCGCGGTGGCGACGTACCGGGAGTTGCGCGCGGCCGGTTTCGACAATCTCAATCTTGACTTGATGTTCGGCCTGCCAGGTCAGACGCTGGCGCAATGGCGCGACACATTGCACCGCGCCATCGAATTGCAGCCGGAACATTTTTCCACCTACTGCCTCAGTTTCGAGGAAGACACGGAGTTTTGGAAACTCTTTCAAGCCGGTCAACTCCGGCACAACTCCGATCAGGAGCTGGCAATGTACGAATTCGCCATCGATACGCTCGCAGCGGCCGGTTACCGGCAATACGAAATCAGCAATTTCGCCAAACCCGGCCGCGAATGCCGGCACAACATCGCCGGCTGGGAAGGTCGGGATTACCTCGGCATCGGCCCCAGTGCCTGTTCGACGGTGGACGACCGGCGCTGGCAAAATATTCCCGACATTGACCAATATTCCGCCGGGCCGTGTGCACCGGCATTCGAAGAACGGCTCACGCCAGAACTGCGCGCGGCCGAGTGCGCGGCATTCGGGATGCGGATGACCGCCGGTGTCCCAGCCGAACTGGTGCGCGGTCGTTTCGACCGGCAAGTCGCCAAGCTGCTCAGCACAGGTTTAGCCAACTGGCACGAAGGCTGGTTGCGTCCAACCCGGCGCGGGATTCTCTTCGCCGACGAAGTGGCAACGGAGTTCGTCTAAATTATTTGCGTGAAATTGCGGCGCATTCGGGAGTACCTTACCGGCGTTATGGCCAAGCCACCGACAGACATTGTAAAAAAACTGGTCGAGTCCTTCCACCAACATGGTGGAATTAATCACATTGATCAGGCAAATCTCCCGTCGCGCGAAGCGGTGGTGGAGATCACGCGCAATTTACTACGGCTGGTCTTCCCGGGTTTTTACGACGACGAGATTCACTCCAATCAGGTGGCGGATTTCACTACGGAATTGGTGGAAACCATCCGGCAGAGTTTTCTTCGCGAATTGCACAAGAGCCTCGTCTACCGGCCTGCCGACAAAAACAATTTAACCGGGACAGCCGAACGTATCACGAATGAATTTCTTACGGCACTACCGGCGGTGCGCGCGACGTTGCAGACCGATGTGACCGCTGCCTACGAAGGCGACCCGGCCGCAATCAGTAACGAGGAAATCATTCTCGCTTATCCCGGCATCGAAGCCATCGCCGTCCAACGCATGGCGCATATACTTTACCAGCACCACGTCGCGTTAATCCCGCGCATCATGACCGAGTGGGTGCACAACAAAACCGGTATTGATATCCATCCCGGCGCGCAAATTGGTTCCCACTTCTTCATCGACCACGGCACCGGCGTCGTTGTCGGCGAAACGAGCGTCATCGGCCAGCGTGTGAAGATTTACCAAGGTGTCACGCTCGGTGCTAAAAGCTTTCCAAAGGACGACAATGGCCGCGTTGTCAAAGGCACAAAGCGCCATCCGAACATCGAGGACGATGTCACAATCTACGCCGGTGCGACGATTCTCGGCGATGTCACCATTGGCCGCGGCTC
>JBAXAT010000223.1:0-3994 GCA_037142335.1 Verrucomicrobiota bacterium
AATGCCCGTTACCTTGCCGGTGGCGTCGCCGAGAAATCGTTTGGCGGTGACAAGATATTGCCGGGGGTCAGCACCGAAAACTGCCGCTGCTTCTTCCTGACCGTAATCCATTTTGTAAACCTTTGGCCATTGCGGCCAGGGATTGTCCGCTGCGCGCTGCGCCGGCGGCTGCGGCATAATTTCCAGTTGCACCAGACCCTTACAGCCGTGCCGGAGCGATGTGCCGCAGCAATCTGTTCCGGTATCGCCACCGCCAATGACGATCACATCTTTGCCTTTGGCGAGGCTGAATTCTTTGTTGGCAAGCAGCGCTTGCGTGTTACCGGTCAAAAACTCCATCGCGAAATGAATTCCAGTCAATTGCCGGCCGTCGATAGTCAAATCGCGCGGCCGCGTCGCGCCGCCGCACAAGACGACCGCGTCAAAATCTTTTTTAAGTTTTTCCGCCGGTAAGTCTTTACCGACTTCGCAGCCGGTCACAAACCTTACGCCTTCGGCGGCGAGCAAATCCACCCGCCGTTGGACGACAGTCTTGTCGAGCTTCATGTTCGGGATGCCGTACATCAGCAAGCCGCCGACCCGGTCCGCCCGCTCGTAAACCGTCACCGTGTGACCAGCCTGATTCAGTTGCGCCGCGCAAGATAATCCGGCCGGTCCACTGCCAACAATCGCCACTTTCTTGCCGGTGCGTTTGGTTGGCGGCGTGGCCGGTACCCAGCCTGCGGCGAAACCGTTATCAATAATCGCGCACTCGATGTTCTTGATGGTGACCGGCGGGTCATTGATGCCGAGCACGCACGCGCCTTCGCACGGTGCCGGACAGACGCGGCCGGTGAACTCGGGAAAATTGTTAGTCTTGTGCAGCCGGTCGAGCGCCTCCCGCCAGCGGCCCCGGTAAATCAGGTCATTCCATTCCGGAATCAGATTGTTGATTGGGCAACCGCTGGCCATGCCGGCGAGCAGGGCGCCGTTGTGGCAAAACGGGATGCCGCAATCCATGCAGCGCGCGCCTTGCGCCCGGAGTTTGTCGTCCGGCAGGTGGTCGTGGAATTCCTGCCAATCCTTGAGTCGCGCCTTCGGCGTGCGGTCGGCCGGCAGCGCGCGTTGAATTTCCAAAAATCCGGTTGGCTTACCCATGACTTAATTCCCACCCACGCGCGCGGTGTCGCGGCTATTTTGTTCGAAGGCGGCGGTCACGGCGGCGTCGCCACTCAAGCCGGCTGCCTGTGCGCGTTGGATCGCTTCGAGTACGCGCTGGTAATCTTTCGGGATGACCTTGACGAACTGCGGTAAACGCTGATCCCACTCAGCCAGCACTTTCCACGCGCGGGTGCTCTTAGTGTAATCACCGTGCCGGGCGATCAGCTGCCGGACTTCTTCAATTTCAGCCGGCGCCGTGAGCTTCTCCAAATTGACCATAGCCGGGTTGCACCGGGTCGCAAAATCACCGGCTTCGTCGAGCACGTAGGCGATGCCGCCGGACATGCCGGCGGCGAAATTACGACCGGTTGCGCCAAGCACGACGACCCGGCCACCGGTCATATATTCACAGCCGTGATCGCCGACGCCTTCGACCACCGCGCTCGCGCCGGAATTGCGGACGCAAAACCGTTCACCGGCCACGCCACGGAAGTACGCCTCACCCGCCGTGGCACCGTATAACACAACGTTGCCGACGATGATGTTTTCCTCCGGCACGAACGTCGAACCCGGCGGTGGATAGACGATGAGCTTGCCGCCGCTAAGGCCTTTGCCGACGTAATCGTTCGCATCGCCTGCGAGTGTGAGCGTCATGCCCGGCGGAATGAACGCACCAAAACTTTGCCCGGCGCTGCCTTTGAAATTCAATTGAATCGTATCCGCCGGCAAGCCGGTCACGCCGTGGCGTTTGGTGATTTCGTGGCCGACCATGGCGCCGACGACGCGATTGACGTTGCGGATCGGCAGCGTCAACGTCACTTTCTCGCCGCGCTGGATGGCCGGCTTGCAGACTTCGAGCAAGACCTGCCAGTCGAGCGATTTTTCGAGGCCGTGGTCCTGCGGAACCTGGCAATACCGGCCGACGTTGGCCGGCACGTTGGGCTGGAATAAAATTGTGGAGAGGTCCAGGCCGGCGGCTTTCCAATGTTCCAGTGCCGGTTTCACGCCGAGCCGGTCGGTGCGGCCAATCATATCATTAATGGTGCGGAACCCGAGTTGCGCCATGAGTTCCCGGACTTCCTGCGCGATGAACTGCATGAAATTAACGACGAACTGCGGGTCGCCGGTAAAGCGTTTGCGGAGTTGCGGGTCCTGGGTGGCGACGCCGACCGGGCAGGTGTTGAGATGGCAGACGCGCATCATGATGCAGCCCAGCGAGACCAGTGGGGCGGTGGCAAACCCAAATTCCTCCGCGCCCAGCAACGCGGCCACCACGACGTCGCGGCCGGTCTTGAGCTGGCCGTCAGTCTCGACCACGATCCGGCTGCGGAGATTGTTCAGCAACAAAGTTTGATGCGTTTCGGCAAGGCCGAGTTCCCATGGCGCGCCGGCATGTTTGATGGACGAAAGCGGCGACGCGCCGGTCCCGCCGTCGTGGCCGCTGATAAGAACGACATCAGCGTGCGCCTTCGCGACGCCGGCGGCGATGGTGCCAACCCCGACTTCGGAGACGAGTTTGACGCTGATGCGGGCGTGCCGGTTGGCGTTCTTCAAGTCGTGAATTAGCTCGGCCAAATCTTCGATGGAATAAATATCGTGGTGCGGTGGCGGTGAGATGAGACCGACGCCAGCCGTGGTGCCGCGCGTCTTGGCGATCCACGGATAAACCTTTTTACCGGGCAGTTCGCCGCCTTCGCCGGGTTTCGCGCCTTGCGCCATTTTAATCTGGAGTTCCCGGGCCTGCGTCAGGTAGAGGCTCGTGACGCCGAACCGGCCACTGGCGACTTGTTTAATGGCGGAATTTTTGGAATCGCCGTTCGGTTCAAGAACATACCGGGCTGGATCTTCGCCACCTTCGCCGGTATTGCTTTTGCCGCCGAGCCGGTTCATGGCGATGGCGAGCGCCTCGTGCGCTTCCTGGCTGATTGAGCCATAGCTCATCGCGCCGGTCTTGAACCGTTTGACGATGGACTCGACCGGCTCGACCTCGTCCAGCGGAATGGCCCGGGACATGAATTTCAACTCGAACAAGCCGCGCAACGTGCAGAGATGTTTGGCCTGCTGGTTGACGGCGGCGGAGTATTCCTGAAAAACCTTGAAATTGCCGGTGCGCGTGGCGAGCTGGAGTTTGTGGATGGTTTCCGGATTGAACAAATGGAACTCGCCGTCCTTGCGCCATTGGTACTGGCCACCGGAATCGAGCGCCTCACCAGTGGCCGGCCGGTCGGCGAACGCGTGCTGATGCCGGCGCAAAACTTCGCCGGCGATGCCCTCGATGCCGATGCCTTCGATGCGCGAGGCGGTCCAGGTGAAAAATTTGTCAATCACCGCCGAGCTGAGGCCAATGGCTTCAAAGATTTGCGCGCCCCGGTAACCTTGGATGGTGGAGACGCCCATCTTGGCCATGGTTTTGACCACGCCTTTGGCGGCGGCCTTGACGTAATGTTGCACGGCCGTTTTGTGATCCACGCCAGTCAGGATACCTTCCCGAATCATGTCGTCGAGCGTCTCGAACGCGAGGTAGGGGTTGACCGCGCCGACGCCGTAGCCGATGAGCAGCGCGTAGTGATGGACTTCGCGCGGCTCGCCGGATTCAAGGATCAGGCTGGCGCGGGTGCGCGTGCCTTCGCGGATCATGTGGTGATTGACCGCCGAGACCGCGAGCAAGGCCGGGATTGGCGCGTGGTCTTTATTCACGCCCCGGTCGGACAGGATAATGAAGGTTTTGCCGGCTTTGAGGGCGTTGGTAACCTGCCGGCAAAGTTCATCCACGGCAAGTTCCAAACCTTTGATGCCGGCTGCAGCCGGGAACAGGATTGGGAGCGTGACCGGCTTGAAATTCGGCAGCTGGCAC